>NZ_JAQREK010000024.1:0-45660 GCF_028599265.1 Pseudoalteromonas sp. Angola-4
CTATGGCAAAACCAATAGCTTTAGAAAGTGCAATGCAGGCTTTTTCTTCTCAGCAGGCTGTTATTGATAACGCAGTGGCAGCTATAGCGAGACCATCTTTTATAGATATTGCATCACAGGTTTTTGCAAAGCAATCTGTTATTGATAATTCTTTGGCAGCTATGGCAAAACCAATAGCTTTAGAAAGTGCAATGCAAGCTTTTTCTTCTCAGCAGGCTGTTATTGATAACGCAATGGCAGCTATAGCAGATTCCTCTAGTCTTGCGCATGCTATTAAAAGTTTTGCTACAGCTAGTTCAGTTTTTCTATCTGATTCAAGTTATTTATCTGAAATGGCGCAAGTAATATCTGCCGTTAATATGGAGTCAGTAAATGCATCTAGCATAGACAGGGAGCTAGAGAGTACAGAATCTAAATTTAACTTGGTGGAAAATGGTAAAAACTTTCTCAGCACTTTCAAAAGTTTGCCACCTTTAATTCAATTTATACTTTTTGCCTTTTTAATGAATGTCATTTTACCGCAAGTAAATAGCATTTCAGCAAATCTGCTGACTCCTTTAGTAGAAAATTATTTAGAATCTAACAAAAAATCAGATAGGCAAAAAATCAAAGATATCAAAAAAATTTCACTTACATTGAATGATATTGATACAACAGATTTGCGCTTTATAACAGGCAATAACGTGCGTCTTCGAGCTAGCCCTTCTACCAACGCTGAAATTTATGATGAATTAGTCCTAGGCCAAATCGTAACGGTTTTAGCAAAGAAAAGGAATTGGGTAGAAGTTATGTATGCATATGAAGGCGGTGAGTCTATGTCTGGTTGGGTATTTACTAGGCATACCGCAAAATTCGTAAAATGAAACTAACAAGGAACTTTTATATACCAAACTTGTATCATACTACTGACACTAAGCTGTCCTTAAGCCGTAACTCATTATTGTCCAAATACGAGTTGGGTGAACGTCCTTTATTATAACGGGATTTACGATATTAAGTTGCTGTTAAACGGTCGAGTTTGTCTTATGCCGCTGTCAGTTTTGATTAAGCCCTAACAATCAAACCTGACAGATAAAGTTAACACTTATTTAGAAAAAGTTGTTCAATTTAGTTTATTTGTCTTCAGGTCTTTCTGCTATTAATATATCAAGGTTACCTTTCAGAGCAGGAATTTCTGTGGCATTTTGTAAAACTCTTTGTAGGAACCTTTTTTGTTCATTAATTGTTTTATTCTTCAATTCAATCTCTGCTTCAAGTTTCTTTATTCGCTTAAGTAAATCAACATCGGCCTTAATGATTCCCTTCTTAAAATGATCATCTTTAGTGTTTTTTGAAAATTTCTTATGTTTGTAAGCTTGATAAATCCCGTTATAGCTCTCTAATGTTTGTCTTGATACTTGAATATCAAGATCAATTGAAATTTTTTGAGTTAGATTTTTCCATGTAAGCTTTCCTTCCCAAAGAAGGATCATTCTCTCAATGTTAAACTGTGTTTCATTTGTAATTTTAGCTTTAGCTGGCATTGCAAGTTCTACTTTGATTTATTTTTAAAATTAGTTACACCAAAAGAAGAAAGTAACGCTGTCATTCCTTCGGGGATGGAGCTAATACTAGAAGTTTTATCTGTTATTTGGTTTAAAATATCTTCATCTGAAGAAATTGTTAACTTCACTTCATCTATAACATTTGTTTTAGGGTTTGTTATAAATATTTTTTTTTCTTCGGTTGATATCCGAGCTATATTTCCATGTAGTCCATTTTTTAAAATTTGAATGAGCTGTTCAAGTAAAGCAACTTCTTTAGTGTGTTTTAAATACCAATCCTTTTTACAAAGAGATTTAAATATATTTTCTTGTTTTGATAATCTGGCAAGCCTTATTGATTGAAATCTAAGGTCATATTCAAGTAATTTTATAGCATCAGTGTCCCCACATATATAGCAAGAGCTTTCACATAAAAAGCAGCCACTTAAAAAATTATTTATATAATTACAAGGTGTAACAGAAAGCTCTTGTACACATATTCCTGTATCAGTAATGCTTGCAGGGAGTCCACTATAAGTCTTTAACTCATCGTTTGTTATAACTCGGATATCAATATGACTTGCATCGAGATCTAATGTTGAAGTAACCCTATCAACGTTATTCTCTACATTATTATGAATATACTCTAGTGTTTGCTTTATGCTTGTTCTGCCTGACCAAGAGGCTATTACACTTAAGGGAATACCTCCTTTTTCGGCATACGTATTTGCAAAGTGACGTAGTGAATGAAGGCGAAGTTTTTCAGTTTTAAAGCCATACTTATTAAATATATTTGTAGCTGGGTTATTGTCAGAAAAAGCATTTACGAAAATTGTTTTTACTTTGCTTAATGAAATTATATTCAAAGGGCTACCTGACATTCCTTGTACTGAATTAAAATTATGTTTGTTTGGTGCAATACAAAATAAAGCATGCTCAAGGTCAATATATTTTTCAGACTCAACATAGCACTTTGGGAATGTTGGAATATTTTCTTTCTGTAAACGTATAATTTCTTTTTGGAGAGAGCTTATATCTGTAAGTAACTGTATAGTAAGGCGGTTTTTGAAGCTTTTAGTAAGATTTTCTATTTGCAGAAGTCTCTGTATTGAGTATTTTGAAGGGGTTGTTGGATCTACCGCTGACAAGTTAATAACTATATCATTAAGTAATAGTTTACTAATGTTCTTCTCAACAAGTTGGCTACTCTTAGTTTGACCACGTTTTAAATTCCACTTCCATTGACGTTCAGAAACACCTAATAGAATACTATTATGACATTTAAGTACTTCTACTTTATATTTTATTGGGTAAAAGCCTAATGCATACGCAACTGTAAAAATGTTTGGAGGTTGAGAGAAGTCTAACTCTTCGATTCTATTCGGATCTACAACAAAACCGTTTAAAAGCTGCTTCCATGATTGTTTGGTATTTTTTAAAAAACGAACGTAATATCGTTCAGGTTTAAAGTATCCATGAAAAAAATTTATAGCTTTTTTTACATGTGGAGCTAAAGCCTTTAAAACATGGTTTTGATTATCTTGGTACCCTTTACTGCCTGGCCAGTCAAGATAATATATAGGCTCTCCACTTTTAGGTTGAATTGACTTTAGTTTTTGATTTTGTAGTAGAGGGATTTCTGAATTAAGCCGACATGGTGAAGCAAGTCCCAATAAAGCAACAGTTATAGGTATTGCATCTACTATATTAATCATACCTTCTTCGTCGAGTTTTCCGTTCTCATTTACATCTTTAAATACCTCATTGAAAATATAGCCAATAGAAAAAATCATTGATTCGTTGGGTATTTTGAAACCATTTTTATTAGCTCTATCGAGTATATCGTCAGCTGATCTAAGTCTATCACTATGATGCGGCCTTAAATTACCAGAGATCAAATGGTGTCTTTTGCAAAAGTCCCAAAAAATATTAGATTGTTTACAGTCGTTCCAAAACTTAATAGGTAAGTCATTTAGATTTCGATATTTTTCACTTTCTGTTAAAATCTGTGACGCTACAGTAATTCTTAATTGCTTGCTATTATTAACGACCTTTTGCTGTTGTACATCCAGCGCATAAACCTTTAGGAGCAATCCGTAATTTTTTGTAAGCAAGTCTGACTCGTAATTTTTTAATTTTCTGAAGTATGAATCATTTTTAGAGCGCCTTTGCCCTTTAACTGCTTTAGTAAATAAGTAACGATGACGAACTCCTGTATCAACATCTAGAATATACCAAACAGGATCGCCCCATGTTGGTTTTGAATTATCTATAGAAGAAATATTTTTAGGTATTTCATTAGAATATGATTGGAGTAAATCTTGAAGTGCGAGGTGGTATTTATTGAGTACATTCATTTGTTCAACTTTGAATTATGAAGTTTCATTTCAATACAAATTGCTATAGTTAGTTTTATATTGGCTATAATCTTATCTAACTTCTCTGTCGAACCAGAGTGGGTGTAATTACTACTAAATGTTTTTATAAATTCACGTTTTGCAATAGCTTGTTCTAAAATTGCATTATGATTAGCGTCTAATAGAGGTCTAAAGTTTGGGCACCCATAACATGGTAATGGTCTTGTTAAGTTAGACTTATGCTCGCATGCATTGCAGTTAGAAGGTTCTTTCTCTACTCCAAATATATCAATTTCATTTTCTACTGTTGTATCTTCATCGGTTATTGATACCTTTGGATTAAAAGCATCTCGCAGTAACTGATTAGCGGCGTAGTTAGTATCAATATACTGCCTCTCTTTTAAACTTAATTGCAAATAAGCTCTTGCGCCAGGTTCAGTTACATTAGTTATTTTACAAATTTCAGAGATAGGATGACCATTTAGAGCTGCATTACAAAGCCAAGTGTGCCTAAGCCTGTTATTTGTTCCAATGACTTTACCTGTGCGTTCAGATAAACCTTTGCCATAACTTTTCTCTGCGTTTTTAAAAATATTTTCTGATGCATGAAATAATTGCGATCTTTCGTGTAAAATTGAATCAATAAGTTTTCTATTAGAGAAATCAGCTGTAAAAATTTTAATATTTGGAATTATTGGGCAATGATTTATTAAAGTTTCATATTGAGCAGTACTTAATTGGTCACCACACTCATTAATAGCTAAGCTTAGTCCTTTACAATAAATTTCTCTGTACTTTAATAAGAACGCCGAGAATGACTCTGTTAGAGGTATAGACCATTTTTCAGGGAAAAGACGAAAGTTAAAATCTTGATTGCTTTGTTTGATTTTATAACATCTAACATGAAGTGTTTTAACTCCCGTATTCATTGGCTCACCATTCAAATTTGTATCATTGAATGATATTCCAACAGGTAAAATATCTGACCACTTTAGCATAACTATTTGTTTTGGGCGTCTTGCTAACTGTATAAGCAAACGATAAGCAACCATACTTTTCAGGTTTATAAAACTATTGTTCTTTTCACTTGCTTTAGTGTAGTAGTGAAGGTCTTCTGGAGGCTGATTTGGAATACTTCTGCACTTTATCCTAAGGTTCTCAAGTATAGAGTCATATTCGTAATCTGTTAGTCTACCTTTTGTCGGATGTAAACCATTAAAGCTTTGCTTATAACTATATTTACAAGCTAGCCTATAGTGCTTATCAAGTAACGTGTGATTTAATTTTAATGATGAGTTTAAAAAACCACTTATAGTTTTTTTTGTCGAGCCTCTTAGTACATGCCATAAATTCTCAAATTCAGATATGTCAGTACAATCTTTTGGAAAAGCCTGTTTCAAAGAAGCTGTAATTGTAGTGACAGTTGAAGCAGATTTTGTTTCTGCGTAGTAAATCAGAGTATCGAGTAATATATATTTTAGCTTTGAAGTCCTAGGAAAGGATTGAAGCCATGCAATATTAGTTTTACGTCCTTTACCTAAATGTGCTAACTCCCAAGTATTATTAAATGTTTCAACTTTAATACCTGCTTGCGAAATAAACTTCTCTGGTAATTCAGGAATATGAGCTGGTAGCCTGGGTTTACTTTTTGGTTCCATCTATTTTTTCCTGGTGTTCTTTCATTAGTTCAATTGCCGACAATTGCTCATACTTATCATTATAAACTCGGCCCATCTTCGAGTCAGGTTGCCACCCCATAGCACTTCTTCGCATATCCTCTATGAATTCTGAATCAAGACCTTTATTCATTCCTTTTATGCTTAGTTTCTCATTCCACTTATGCCTTAAAGTGTGTGGATGGATTTTATATCCAAGTTTAGAAGAAACTTTGCACAAAATATAATTAACCATTTCCCTAGTAATCGGAAGCCCAGCCGTTTTATGAGTATTCTTTTCTGATACAAATAGAAAATCATGTTGAGTAGCTTTTTCAAATTTTATTCTTACATGGTGAATATAAAAATGAATTTCTTTCATTAACGTTACATTAATCCCTGCGAAATGTGCTCTCCCACACTTTTTATCAGGTTTATTTAATCTAGTATCAGTAGGATCATCTGGGCTTGAATAAATCTTGATCTTGTTATAATCACCATAGAATTGGCAATCAGAAATTTTTAACTTACAGACTTCACTTCTTCTGATACCAGTTTGTCTCAATATTGATAGAATTAAATAATTGCGTAACTTACATTTTTTAAAAGGATTATCTTTTGAACTAGGTAAAACTATTTTTTTAAATGAATCATAAATTTCATCAGGTATTACAGTTTCAACTAACTCTACACTTGAAACGTTATTAGTTCCTTGAGTATAGCTTTCTCGTAATTTTAACTTTGAAATAACCTTATTATATGAATCCTTTAAATTAGACGGTGCTTGTCGATCACCATGGTAGTGTTCATGGATATAGACTAAATACTTCCTAAGAGTTCTTATTCTGCCTGTTGTTGTTTCTGTTGATACTTTGTTTTTATTAAATGATGATGCTGAAATTGCATTCCTGATATATTTACTTTCACTATTATCAGGTACTGAAAATAGATTTTTTTGTGAAAAAGAATCTTTTTTTAGGCGCATGTGCCCATAGAACTGACTTAATTCATTCGGACTTATATACAAACCAGAACTAACTCTAAGCTCTAGATCAATTTCTTCTGCGTCAAAATAATTAAGTACGGTTTTGAGTTCATACGCTACACGGAGTTTGGTTGAATATGATGTGTTTAAAAATACATCATATAGAAACGCATTTGCTAGAGGTAAAATAGGAATATCATTTAAGCCAATAAAGGCAATAAAGCGCTTAGATCCAACTTTATATTGACTAACATTCATACTTTACAAAACCAATCATTACTATAAGTGGATTAGTAAAATATAGCGTACTTTACAAAAAGAGCAAAAAACAATCTAAATATTAATGAGTGACTTTTAATTTTTTCTGAAAGAATAATAGGTTGGAGGAAACAAAAAAGAAATATTAATAATTACAAAAAAGATATTTAATATAATTTACCACCCGATAGGCATACCATTATACGGTCGCCTTCTTCTATCATGTTAAAGTCCATGACGGCTTGGCCAGTAAGACGGCGTAAACGCTTTTGTAGCTTATTTAAGTTGTATTGAGCTTTGGCTTGAGCTGAGTGAGACACTACGCCCCCTTATAAAACAATGCGGCAAATTATTTGCTGAAAATAAAGGGGCGTATTATATACCCAAGTACTATGGGTATTAAAGCGCTAGTTAAGGCTTTGTTTAACTTTTGGCAAGCGGGCTTACGTAGCC
Organism: Pseudoalteromonas sp. Angola-4; assembly: GCF_028599265.1. Taxonomy (NCBI): domain Bacteria; kingdom Pseudomonadati; phylum Pseudomonadota; class Gammaproteobacteria; order Alteromonadales; family Pseudoalteromonadaceae; genus Pseudoalteromonas; species Pseudoalteromonas sp. Angola-4. Next base: position 7,232 of record NZ_JAQREK010000024.1, read on the forward strand.
ATCAGGTTTTAATGCCAAGACATCGCAATCTAGGCTATCAATTACGTGCTCGGCAGTGTTGCCAACCAATGCGGCACTTAGCCCCGTACGCCCTACGGTGCCAATCACCACCAGTTCGCTATTTAAGCGATTTGCTACATCGGGGATCACATCCTCCGGTAGGCCTTCTTCTATAAAGCATTGCTCATTAGTTAAACTAAAGGTTTTAGCAAGCTCGTTGGTAGATTCTATATGATGTTTTTTTACAGATTCGTTATAAAGGCCTGGGTTAAATTCTGGTATCTCTATGGCAATATTAATGGGTGTAGCAGGGTAGGCATTAACTAAGTTAAGTTTAGCGTTGGCAAGTTCACATAAAAATTGTGCATCTTTAATAATGCGTTTATTAAGGGCTACATGCTCATCGTTTTCACTAACCGCATTGACCGCGGCTAAAATATTACCTTGCTCAGGCCAAGCCATTTCTTTTACAAATAACACAGGTGTGGGGCATTTACGTACTAAGTGCCAGTCGGTAGGGGTAAAAATAACCGATTTTAGCGCACCATGCTGATGGGTACTTTTAACAACTAAATCGTATTCTTGTTCAATAACGGTATTAATAATGGCTTCAAAAGGGCGGTTATGCCAGACCACCTGGGTGGTGATATTTACATCTGGGTAGGTAGAAATTATATCCTTAAGCCATAATTCTCTATCGTTTATAACGGCTTTTCGCATTGCTTCGCGCTCTTCAAACGACAACATGGTGGTCATTTCGTAAGAAAAGTCGTAAACAGTCATAAAGGCGGTAATACTGGCGCCTGACTTTTTGGCTAAATCAATCGAGCGAGCTAAACCGTGATGGTCATCCTTAGTGGGATCAATAACGGCTAAAATACGTTTAATAGTGTTCATATGCTACTCCCTTTTTAACTTACTTTCAGTGTAACGTAAATACACAGCAGTTAAAGGGGTAGCACACAAATTGTTGTTCTAAATCAAAGTTACAACACCTATTTGCTTAGCAAGGCTTAATTATTGCTGCCGTTTTGGCAAGTGCGTCACTGTCTAAAATAGTAATAAATTTACCTTCTACCTTTATTAAATCGGCTTTTTGAAAACGGCTTAATAAGCGGCTGATGGTCTCAACGGTTAGGCCTAAGTAGTTACCTATTTCACCACGAGTCATGGTAAATCTAAACTCTTTACGCGAAAATCCGCGCTCGCCAAAGCGCTCCGAAAGGTTATAAATAAAGCTCGCTAGGCGCTCTTCTGCCGATTTTTTATTAAGAAGTAGCAGCATTTCTTGATCGTAGGTAATTTCGCTACTCATTAAACGCATAATTTGTTGGCGAAGTTTGGGTAATTTACCTGCTAACTCATCGAGTGTATCAAACGGAATTTCGCATACCATTGATGTTTCAAGTGCTTGCGAAAAGCTCTGATGAGCCATTTTACTAATAGCATCAAAGCCGACTAAATCGCCGGCTAAGTGAAAACCGGTAATTTGCTCATCACCTTGTTCAGACAATGTGTACGATTTAAATGAGCCTGAGCGTACTGCATAAATTGCATTAAGCGCAGCACCGGATTCAAACAAGTAGTCGCCTTTGTGCAGAGGCTTTTTGCGTTCAATGATTTCGTCAAGTTTATCCATTTCTTGGCCATTTAACGAAAACGGCAAACACAATTGGCTGATGCTGCAGTTGTTACAGCTAATTGCACAATTACTTTTAGCGCGACTTTGAGAGAAATCCATAATTTAATCCGTTTTAATTTTTATACACAGCAGTGAAAATAAACCGAGTGGCTTAATGCCGCTGACGATTAATGTACTAGTTTGTCGGTGGCAATGATCAACAGGTACATACCATACCAAATTATAATACTGCCTAACACAATTCGCGTCCATGGGTGGTTAATAACACTATTAAGTTTTTGGGCGGCCAGGCCTAAGGTGATCATGGCCGGAAAGGTGCCAAGCGCAAAGCAAAGCATCACTAGGGCACCATCAAATGCGCTAGGGCTGGTCATTGCCCATGTGAGCGCTGAATAAACCAAACCACAGGGTAGCCACCCCCACAACGCGCCGTAACCCAATGCTTTAGCTGTTGAATCTACTGGCATTAAATATTTATTAAGCTTAACAATATGCTGCCAAATAAGTGTTTTGCCTATTTTTTCAAGCCATTGCAGAGTGGGGCCTAAGCGCATTATATACACGCCTACCAGCAGCATAAAAATAGCCGCAATGAATGAAAGGGTTACAGAAAAAAACGTATTTTGCTTTGCAAATTGGCTACTTATACCCGCAACGAGTGCGCCAGCTAGCATGTAGCTAAATGCTCGGCCAATGTTATAAGCAAATGAATAAATAACAGATTGGCGCTTGTTACTGGCCAATTGCAATGAGCTGGCAATACCACCGCACATGGCAAGGCAATGCCCGCTACCAATTAAACCCATTAAAAAGGCGCTGGTGTAAAGTGGGTCAATCATTACTTTTGTTGTGCTGTTCTTTATCATCTTCAAACAAAATGCTATGACCTTGTTTGTTTAAATCAGAGAATTGCTCGCTTTTAACGGCCCAAAAAAACACGCCAATGGCAATAATCACAAATAATATGGCAATCGGGATTAAAATATAAATTATGCTCATAACTTTAAAAGCCTTAGTGAATTACTAATCACAATAATTGAGCTGGCAGACATACCAATAACGGCCATCCACGGTGCAACAAGCCCAAGCGCTGCAAGCGGTAAAATAGAGGCATTATACAACAAAGACAGCGCCAGGTTTTGCTTAATGATTCGCCTGGTTTGCTTAGCAACATTGAGTAGGTGCGCAATTGAGGCTAAATCACTGTTTAACAGCACTACATCGGCACTGTTTTTAGAAATGTCGGCTCCGGTTTCCATTGCAATGGATAAATGGGCACTGGCAAATACTGGGCTGTCGTTAATGCCATCGCCTACCATGGCAACTACTTCGTTTTGTGATGACCATAGCTCCACGGCGGTTTGTTTATCTTTAGGCGACAGGGCGCTTTGGCTGCTGTTGAGCTTTAATTGTTTTGCTATTTTTTGCCCAGCATCTGATGCATCGCCTGTGAGCATATGACAGCTCAAGTTTTGTGCTTGTAAGGTACTTATAAGCTCATTGGCACCGGGTTTTACTTTATCTATAAAGTAAAAACGAGCAACTACGCGTTTATTTATAAATAGGCTTGCTTGGGCATTTGTTTTTTTACTGTCAAACCAGCCGCTTTTACCAATAGCGTAATGTTCATCCGCGCTTTGTGCACTAATGCCCATACCTGGGTGTACAGTAATGTTTGTAAGGGCAAGCTCGGTGGTGGCGTATTTATTAAATGCGCTGGCTATGGGGTGCTCAGAATAACGCTCTAACTGGGCTGCAATATTTAGCGCTTGCTCTTTAGAGATTGTATCATCGAGTATATCAATGGCATCTAAGCTAAATTTACCTTGTGTGAGGGTGCCTGTTTTATCAAAGGCAAACAGCGTTAATTGCGAGAGGGTTTCGAGCACATGCGCTTGTTTAATTAGCACCCCTTTGCGGGTGAGCGTGGCTACAGCGCACGTTAATGCGGTAGGTATAGCAAGGCTAAGTGCGCAAGGGCAAGTAGCAACCAATACAGAAATAGTGATCCAAAAAGCGTGCTCTGGGTCAATTTGGTACCAGCCAATGGCCGTTATAGAGGCAAAAACTAGCAAGCAGGCAATAAACCACTGGGCAACTTTATCGGTAATTTCTACCAGTTTAGGGCGCTTGGTAAGCGCTGTGTGTTGTAAGTGTATAATTTGGTTTAGTAGGGTGTTTTGGCCAATTTTATTTATTTTTATTTCTATTACGCCATCGTGATTAACACACCCGGCATACACATTATGGCCAATAAACTTATTAACGGGCTGATGCTCACCGGTCATCATCGATTCATCAACGCTTGTTTGTCCCTTGATAAGCTCTCCGTCAGCGGGGATAGTTTCGCCAGCTTTGATGAGTACAACATCATTAAGCTTAAGTTTTTTTGCAGCAATAATATGCTCTTGGCCGCTATCATCAAGGGTGCGGGCGGTTAAAGGTAGCAGCTTTTGTAAGTTGGCGGTAAACTCGCTGGCTTTTAATCGGGCTCTAAACTCAAGGTATTTACCTAATAATAATAAAAAGGTAAACATACATACCGATTCAAAATACACTTCGCCTACTTGCATAAATGTGGCATAACAGCTGGCGCTATACGCACCAAAAATAGCCAGCGAAACGGGTAAGTCCATATTTAACTGTTTTGCTTTTAAGCCATTAATAGCGTTAGTTAAAAAGGGTAATGCGCTGTATAAAATAACGGGGGAGGCAAGCACTAGGCTTATCCACCTAAAGTATTGCTCAAAGTTATTATCCATACCCGAGAACATGCCAAAGTACATGGCAAAGGCAAACATCATCACTTGCATGGTCATAAGCCCTGCAACACCTAAGCGGCGTATATAGGCTTTTGCTGTTTGTTGCTTTTGTTGGGCTTCGTCATCGGCTTGAAACGGGTAAGCTTTATAGCCAATTTTGGCTAAGGAAGTAATAATTTCGCTCAGCGGGGTTTGGGTTTTATCCCATTGGATCATGGCACGGTTAGTTGAGGTATTTACATCAACGCGCTTTACCGTTTTTAAGCTAAGTAATTGCTTTTCGATAAGCCATGCACACGCGGCGCAGGTAATGCCTTCAACACTTAAAAGTACTTGGGATAAGTTATCGGTTGTGGCTATAAACTCATCTTGTATGTCTTCGTTGTCGTAGCTTTTAATAAACGCGAGTTGCTCAGGGACTAACTGCTCTACTTTACCAGCGCGTACGGTGCGGTATTTGTAATAGTCGGTCATGCCTTGGTCAACAATGTTTTGCGCAACCGCTTGGCAGCCAATACAGCACATAGGCTGTGGCGTGTTATCTATTGTTACGGTTGCGCGAAATCCATTTGGCACACTTTCAAGGCAATGAAAGCAAGAAACGCTCATAGTGGTGGCTACTTATAATTTGGGGTAACTAACAATGGCTGCTCTGTAGGAAGAGTAATGTTTTCTTTTAACTTCCAACTACCATCCACCGGCTCTATAAATACAGAGTAAGCACCTGGTGTGTAGTTATCTAAAAGGGCAGTAAATTCTTTATTTGCATTAGGGGTAAGCGTTGCTTCAAAGTCATGCGCTTTGATGGTGCGATGATAAAAAGACAGCTTTAAAGCGTGCACGTTACTATAATCGCCTTTGGTAAAGGCAAAACTGGCACGCTCGTTTGTAACATTAAGCTTGCCATGTAAAAACAGGGCTTTGGCTTTTTCAAACTTAGTAAGTTCTAAGTTTATTGCTTTGCCTTTTTTATAGTAATCATCAACCACCATATCTGGGCCGTTGCCTACAGCAGTAATAATTAAGGTTATGCACCCGATAATGGCCGCTAGCGGAAAAAAGATTAAAAACCAAGGCCAAAAATTTTTATACCACGGAGTAGGTTGCATAGTTGCTCTAAAATTAGTTTAGGTAGGGCTATTTTATAGCAAATATTTGTAAAAGACTAAAAAAAAGCCTCCGACTGGAGGCTTTTTTGATCTGGATTAATCTGTTGAAATAAAAAGATTAATTAATAGTTAACTCGGTGTTTATTTATCTTGCGATAAACTGTAAACATAGGCAGTTAACAGGTGAATTTTATCTTCACCTAAAATGTCTTTCCATGCTGGCATTACACCGGCGCGGCCATGGTTAAGGGTTTCTTCAACAGCGCGTTGAGAGCCACCGTATAACCAAATGTTATCTGTAAGATTTGGTGCACCAAACGGTAAGTTATGTGCAACAGAGCCTTTACCATCTGCACCGTGACACGCGGCACACATCGCAAACTTAGCGGCACCTGCAGCGGCATCTTTTTGGTTAACAGTACGACCAGACAAGCTAAGTACGTGGGCTGTCATTTCTTTAACGCCTTGCTCACCAAGTGCTGCACTCCAAGAAGGCATTGCTGCTACACGACCATAAAGAAGCGTTTCTTTAATTTTGTCTGGTGAACCACCGTATAACCAATCTTTATCAGTTAGGTTAGGGAAGCCAGTTGCACCACGTGCATCTGAACCATGACATTGCGCACAGTTTTGCGAGAATAAACGCTGACCAATTTCAAGTGCTAACTGGCCGTCTGTTTGTTCATGCTTTTCGCCATTTTCAAGGGCTACTTGCTGCGCTGCATCACCTTCAAATTTAGAGTTAACTAAATCTAATACTGGTACTTGTGCAAGCTTGTTAAAAATAGGACCAAAGCGCTCTTGTGCTGCTTCGTATTCTTTATCAAGCTTTACATAGCGGCCTTCTTCTTTTGCTTTAGCCGTGGCTTCTTTAGATTCCGCTAAAGAGGTAATACCTTGGTTAGAGCTTGTCCATTTACCTAAGCCTTCCCAGTTACCTAAACCTGGATAAGCTGCTAAGTAATATACCGACCAAATAAATGTTGCGAAGAACATGTACGTCCACCATTTTGGGAGTGGATTATTTAGTTCGGTAATGCCGTCATATTCATGTCCGCAGTCTTCACCTTCTTTTACGCCAGCATAGTTTTTAAGGTTCCAAACTAATAAGCTAAAAATGATGATTAAGCAGGCTAGGGTTAATACAATAACCCAAATACTCCAAAAGCTAGTCATTTTTCAGACTCCTTTTCCTCGTTAGAGAGTGTGTTGTTATGTTTTTTTTCATCTTCGAAAATGGCATTAGCAGCGTCATCAAAACGATTTTTGCTACGCTTGCTGTATGCCCATACAACAATCACAATAAACAATACTAAAATTACCAGAGTCAAAATGCCTCTGTATGTTCCGTAATCCATAATAATTACTTCAAGTGGGTGCCAAGTTGCTGTAAATACGCGATTAGGGCTTGCATTTCTGTTGCGCCTTCGCCGTTATTCATAGCGTTAACTTTATCAACATCTGCTTGTAGCTCTTCGTCGCTGCCATAACCTAAACCCAAGTGTTTAGGGTTTTTTGGGTTGATAGCAAAAGTATCACGGAAAATTTGTAGTTTTTTCAGAGTCAGGCTGGTATCAACCTTTGTCTCTGCTAACCAAGGAAAACCTGGCATGTTCGACTCAGGAACCACGGCGCGTGGGTCAACTAAGTGTGCATAATGCCAATCGTCCGAGTAACGGTTACCTACACGTGCAAGGTCAGGGCCAGTACGTTTAGAACCCCATTGGAAAGGGTGATCCCATACTGATTCGCCCGCTACAGAGTAGTGACCGTAACGCTCAACTTCATCACGAAAAGGACGAATCATTTGTGAGTGACAGTTATAACAACCTTCACGTACATAAATGTCACGGCCTTCCATTTCAAGCGCGTTAAGTGGGCGCAAACCTTCTACAGGCTTTGTTGTATCGTCTTGGAACATTAGCGGAGTAATTTCAACTAATGCACCAAAACTAATAGCAAAAACAGTCAGAATAGCCATTAGGCCAACGTTCTTTTCTACTATTTCATGTTTGTTTTGTGAATTTTTATTGCTCATCATCTCACTCCGTTATGCTAATTGTGCTTGCGCGTCTAACTTCAGTGATTCTTTCTCAGCTGAAATTGTACGCAGAACGTTGTAAGCCATAACTAACATACCTGTAACGATGAATACACCGCCTACAAAGCGCATAATATAGAAAGGATGTGATGCTTCTAAAGACTGAACAAAGCTGTACATTAATGTACCGTCAGAGTTAACTGCGCGCCACATTAGACCTTGCATAACACCTGAGATCCACATTGCAACAATGTAAAGTACAACACCTACTGTGTGTAACCAAAAGTGCGTGTTAACCAATTTAACGCTGTACATACGACCTTGTGCGAATAACGCAGGGATAAGGTGGTAAATAGCACCAATTGAAATCATCGCAACCCAACCTAGTGCACCTGAGTGTACGTGGCCAATAGTCCAATCTGTGTAGTGAGATAATGCATTTACAGATTTAATTGCCATCATTGGGCCTTCAAACGTAGACATACCGTAGAAAGACAATGAAACAACTAAGAAACGCAGTACTGGGTCGGTACGTAGCTTATGCCAAGCGCCAGAAAGCGTCATTATACCGTTAATCATACCACCCCAAGACGGTACAAACAGGATAATAGACATAACCATACCTAAACTTTGCGTCCAATCAGGAAGCGCAGTGTAGTGAAGGTGGTGAGGACCTGCCCAAATGTAAAGTGAAATAAGTGCCCAAAAGTGAACTACCGATAAACGGTAAGAGTAAACTGGGCGACCTGCTTGCTTTGGTACAAAGTAGTACATCATACCTAAGAAACCAGCCGTTAGTAGGAAACCTACAGCGTTGTGACCGTACCACCACTGAACCATTGCATCTACCGCACCTGCGTAGATTGAGTATGATTTAGTTAACGACACAGGCACTGCCATGCTGTTTACAATGTGTAGCACTGCAACAGTAATAATAAAGCCAGCGTAGAACCAGTTAGCAACGTAGATGTGCGATACTTTACGTTTGATCAGCGTACCAAAAAATACGACTGCGTAAACTATCCATACTACCGCGATTAAAATATCGATTGGCCACTCAAGCTCTGCATATTCTTTAGAGCTAGTAATACCCAGTGGTAATGTAATTACGGCTAATACAATAACAAGCTGCCAACCCCAAAAAGAAAAAGCGGCGAGTTTGTCTGAGAAAAGGCGCGTTTGACAAGTACGTTGAACGACGTAATAAGACGTCGCAAAAAGTGCACTGGTACCAAATGCGAAAATTACTGCGTTCGTGTGTAACGGACGTAGTCGAGAGTATGTTAACCATGGTGTATCAAAGTTAAGTGCTGGCCAAGCTAATTGGGCAGCAATCAGAACCCCAATACTCATGCCAACGATGCCCCAAATCACTGTCATAATAGCGAATTGGCGTACAACTTTATAGTTATACTCAGTTTGTGATGCTACTGTTTGGCTCATTTTCTGGCTTCCGCTGCAATAAATGCGTTTAGAAATGAATTACCCACCGTTTAAAGTGGGGCCTACTATTTTCCCCAAGCGTATTACCTAAAACGTTCAAAGCCTGAATGCTTCAGAAAACAAACTCGAGAAACCCTTATTTTTTGCGGGTGAAATGATAAATTTTTTGACCTAAAAAAGATAGGTCAATTACATAAAATTATGACATCAATCAAAGTTTGTGAGTTTGTTGTTTATTTTTTGATACAGATTGTACCTATATTAACCAAACATTACACTGGCTATTGTTATTTCAAAGCATGCTAATTAAGATTTGTTTTTATTTAGCGCGGATTTGTTATGCATATATATAGATTATCTTTGTTTTTAATGCTGTTTTTTGTATTAACAGGCTGCGACAATGCCAACCAAAAAGATCAAAAAGCACTGTTAAAAACAAATTGCAACACGAATCAGCGCTGTATTTATAATACCGGTGTTAAAGTATGGTTAAGTGATAAAAATATTACCCCCGAAACCCCCTTTAGTATTTACCTTGATTTACCCGACCACCTAAAAATAGATAACGCTAAGCTTGAAAGTATAACCATGTATATGGGTTTTATTCCGCAAAAGTTCACTAAAGAAGCAACTATTTATAAAAGTGACACTATGGTGGGCATATGCTCTGAGAAAAATATGCTGTGGCAACTGGTGCTTAATTTAAGCAATGTTCAAACTGGTGAGCAAATCACTCACTTTTATAATTTTTATGTAACGTATTAAGGTACCTTTTTCCTGCTAATCATTTTTTTAGCTGGCGCATAACAAAAGTCAGCTATTAATAAGGTATTACTATAATTAGGCATTACTATTTAGCGGTACGTCTTATATATGGCAATAGCAGGTGTATAAAATTGTATTTAAAGCACTAACACATTTAAACCTCTTTGCTGCCTTGTTTATTAATCTATTTCTTCATTCTCATTTGTTTTATGTTGGTGTGCTTACTCGTTCTTGTTATGGAGTGAATTGCCTTACGCCAATAGGGTGTATTTTACTTGTTTATAGTAAAAGCGTATTGCTTGCATTAACTAGCATGTAAAAGTAGATCCTGCTTAGTTTCATGATAACTATTTTAATAAAGTTAAACGCCCTCAAATTAAGACCCTCAAATGATTTGCTAAATCAAATAACTCCTCCCGATCCGAGCAAACGTTGAAGTCTCGCTGAACAAAAAATATTACCAAAAAAACTAAATAAATAGCTTAATAAGACTATTTAAGCGGTAAATCTGCATATTTATGGTTATTAATTTTATTACAGCTTTACGGTTTTACTAATGCGCTGTGATTAATATGTTAATTTTTCTAAAAAGGGTATATTTATACGCTAATTACATTTGATTACAATCTGCATAACTTTGATTTCAGGTGTGTTTTAATTGCTTTGCTTTTGTGTTATCTCAATGATTTTTAATTGTTTTTTTTAGTTAACACTGCAACAAGTTATAACCTTTGTACCTTTTTTGGTTATTCTTTTTTGGTGTTGTACATATAACGACCTTTCGTTAAGTTTTTGTTCAGTTAACTCAGCCTAAGTTGCCCCCCTGACTCACAATTCTTATAAAAAGTGAGCATTACCAATCAAGGTAAATTTCCAACAAGTAGGGTTTATTCATGAAAAAATCAACTCTTGGTTTAGCTGTAATCGCAGCAATCCCAATGTTCTCAAGTATGCAAGTAGTAGCGGCCGAAGACGGCGCAAACGCTATTGAAAAAATTCAAGTAACGGGTTCTCGCATTAAGCGCGCAGATATGGAAACCGCTAGCCCAGTTACTTTAATCGGTGCAGATGACATTGCTGCAACCGGCGCAGTTTCGGTTGATGCCGTATTACAAAAAATGACTGCTACTGGTGGTGCAATGACCAACCCAGGTATCAATAATGGTTCTGGTGGTAATGCTTCTATCGATTTACGTGGTTTAGGTTCACAACGTACATTAGTACTTGTAAATGGCCGTCGTATGATCAACTCAGGCACAGGTGCTGCCTCTACTGTTGATTTAAACACTATTCCTGTTTCAATGATCAAGCACATTGAAGTACTTAAAGATGGTGCATCTGCAGTATACGGTACTGATGCGGTAGCAGGTGTTGTAAACATCATCTTAAAAGATGACTTTGAAGGTTTAGACTTAAATGTTAAATCTGCAATCACTACAGAAGGTGATGCTGATGAAACGTCTTTCGATATCACTATGGGTGGTAGCTTTGGTCGTGGTAACGTTGTAATTGGTCTTCAGTACACTGACCGTGGTGACGCATCTCAAGCAGATCGTAGCTTCTCTGATTGTCCATTAACTGAAGATGGCGACGGCAGTGCACCTTACTGTTCTGGTTCTTCATACACGCCAAATGGCCACGTATGGTCAGGTGATGAATCACTACAAGGTCAAGCAGACAACGGTTGGCATGACTTTGGTTCTGATGATGCGTACAACTACTCATCAGACAGCTACCTATACACGCCTATGCGTCGTTTAAACCTTACAGGTATCGGTAGCTTCGATTTAACAGATGACACGCGTTTATACTCAGAATTTACATACTCTAAGCGTTGGTCAGAGCAACAAATGGCACCACAGCCAGTATGGTTTGACTTTGATTACACTGAAGAAATGGGCGATTCACTAACAAGCCACAATATTAACTACGGTGATGAAGTTTCTTACGGTCGTCGTATGACAGACACAGGTACTCGTGATTTCTCACAAGTTGTTGACACTGTGCGTACTGTAGTAGGTGCTGCAGGTTACCTTGACAGTGGTTACGATTGGGATGTGTCAGTAATTTTTGGTCGTAACGATTCAGTTGACCGTTTAAGCAACCTTCACAACATGGGCTCTATCCAAGATGCAATCGAAGCGGGTGACTTTAACCCACTTATGCAATCTTCTTGGTCTGCTGAGAACTTAAGCGATTACGTTTACACTGAGCAAAACTCAGGTGGTAGCCAATTACTAATGTTCACTGCATCATTAGCTGGTGAAGTAATGGAACTTCCTGCAGGTTACGTAGGGTTTGCTGCTGGTGTTGAGCGCCGTGAAGAAAAAGCATGGTACATCCCAGATTCAATCACATCACAAGGTCTTGCAAACGACCCACGTGTTGAGCCTACAAGCGGTCGTTTTGACGTAAACGAAGCGTACTTAGAGCTTGCAATTCCTTTAGTTAGCGATGCGTTCTTAGCGCAAAACGTTGAACTAAGCACTGCAATCCGTGCTTTCGATTACAGCACTTTTGGTTCTGACGAAACATGGAAACTTGGTTTAACTTGGCGTGTAAACGACGAAGTAATGCTACGTGGTGTTCGCTCTACAGCATTCCGTGCGCCTACAGTAGCTGAGCTATACTCAGGTAATTCACCTTCGTTTGAACAAGTTAGCTTCCCTGGTGCACAAGACCAAGCTGAAGTAACTGTTGGTGGTAATGACCAATTAACGCCTGAAGAAGCTGATACGCTAACAGCGGGTATTGTCTACGAGCCAGAGTGGTTTGAAGGTTTCTCAATGACGTTAGATTACTACGACATTGAAATTGAAAACGCAATTGCGACAGTTAACAACCAATACATTGTTGACTCTTGTTTAGCAACAGATGGTTCATTAGCTAACCAAAGTACTGCGTTATGTAGCTCTGCTGCGGTATCGTTTAACCAAAGCACTGGCCGTATTGCTTTTAATAACCAACTACAAAACGTAGGTTACGAGCAAACTAAAGGCTACGACTTAAACTTAAACTACACATTTGATGCAGCTGGTCTTGCGTGGAATACATCACTAGATGTTACTTACCTAGACGAGTACCTAGTAGATGTTGTTGAATCAAGCATTGATTACGCTGGTTTAATTACTTCTGGTATCGGTGGTTATGCAGATGTTAAAGCTAACTTTGAACTAACTGTGAAAGGCGACGCTTGGAACGCAAACTACAAAGCACGCTACATTGCAGGAATGGATAGCTACAGCTGTCAAGGTGATGAGTCATCATGTTATGCGCCTACAACGCCTTCAGTTGTATACCATGATATAAGCGGTGCTTACATCTTTAACGAGACTGTGTCAGTAACAGCAGGTGTTAACAACTTATTTGATAAGCAACCACCTTACTACACAGGTAACAACGATTCTAACACTGACCCGTACACATACGATGTACTAGGTCGCCGTGTATTTGCTGGTGTAAACGTTAAGTTTTAATTAGCACATTAATCGTATTAAGGCTCAGTGTTTACTGGGCCTTTTTTATTGAACAAAATTAAGGAGACCAGTACACTTATACACTCAATAAAAGGAGAGTTGTTTGATAAAACAAGACGAAAATTTATCTTTTGTCATAGAACCAGAGTTATCCCCTCGCTCTGAGCAGCGTATCGACCTGTATTTTTCTATCCCCAATGAAATGGGTATAAACGTGCAAACCCTCAGTGAAGAATCTTATTTTAATAACCACTTTAAATCGCACTTAGCTTATAACGCTAAAAACATACACTTACCCTTAGTGCGTAGCCGCTTTGTTAGTAAAAATAAAGGTGAGCAACAAGATTACCGCCAAAACCTTAATTTGTACTGTTATCAGGTGCGTTTAGCGCTCGATGCTGATATTAAAGATGCATTAAAAATTCAAGAAGTGGATGCTTTTTATGCCCGTGCACAAGAGCTGTTTGAGCAAAGTGAAGGGCTGCTAAAAAAGCTGCGCAGATATACCCCCGATGATGAAAAGCTGGTGCCGTTTTACACCAATGCCGATAACTATTTAAGTTGGCATGTTGAGCAGTCGTTTTTAAAGCTATTAGATGAAGGCCCGCGCAGCAGTGACTTTGCGAAAGAGCGCAACGACTTACTGCAATTTTGTAAAAACGAAAATACATACCGGTTTGAGCAAAATTACAACTCAGAAACCACGTTGCAAGATGGTAACCGCATTACAAATAAAATGCGTTTACTGCAGCGCCTTATAGAGCACGGCGTTATTTTGCATCGCAATACGCGTTATTTAAATAGTTACTTAAAGCGTTTAGTAAAAGGCACGGTTACAGCTGTCATTATGGCATTTGTAATGGTGGTTATACTTAACGCGCGCTCAACCTTTACCGAAGTTACCGCTACCCTTATTTTAATATTAGGGGTTATTTACGGCTTGCGTGAAATATTTAAAGAAGACATTACACGGGTAATTTGGCGCGCTATTGTGCGCGGGCGTCCTAAATGGCGGTTTGTATTTAAAAACAGCATCACTAAAGACCGCGTTGCAAGTCAGTTTGTGTGGCTTGAGTACATGCGTTTTAAAAAAATCCCTAGTGAAGTAAAAACAATATTTTCAAAAAGGCGTCAGCAAAATAAGCTAGCCGCGCAGTGGCTGCATTTTGCCAGTGAAACACGTGTTTCTGCCAAAGAGTTTTTACCAGGCTACGATACTCTACAGCAAAGTATGCGTTTTAATTTGGCGCCTTTTGCACGGTATTTAAAACGCGGCGAGGGCAAGCTGTATCATCTAGATGGTAATAAAATATCAAAGCAAGCGGTTGAAAGGCGCTACCAGTTAAATTTGGTGATGGTATTAAAAGACGAGGAAAGAACTTTGTACCAGCGTTACAAAATAACCCTCAATCGCAGTAAAATAGTTAATATTGAACTTATTTACTCTAAAAAATAGAAAATAAAAAGGGATAGCAACGGCTATCCCTTAGTGTCATGTAAATTTACCCAATTTAGCGCAGTATTACTGTGTAATACCGTGCTTAGAATAAATAGTTACCTTGTCTGAAACGAGTGTTATTTCAATGTTTTTAGACTCATCACCCCATACACAATTAGTATGTAGGGTTTTTTCTACGCAGTTATCAGCAGAGCCTAAAATAGCTTCTACTTCGGCTTTATCCATGCCAACTTCAATTTTTTCGTAGTTTTCTAGGCTTACTTTTGAACAAGCTGCCAGGCTTAGCGTTGCTGCGATGATCAGGAGTTTTTTCATTGTTATGTCCTATTGATTTAGTGTTTATACTTTCGTATTTGTACAATCATGCCCATACGAGGATGATCAAAGTAATGGATTTCACCACTAATTACACGTTTAAATTGTGAAAAGCGGGCCGATTCTATATCCCCATTAGGTAGTTTTTCGTTTACGTCAAAATCAGCGGTTATGTAAAGGTAGTGGCGTAAATGTATTTTAAATAAACCATCTAGCTCCCAATAGCTTAGGGGCTGCTCTGAGGTATCAAATAGCTGTGGCTTACTTTGTACTAAGCTAATAAAGTCGGGATTTGAATAATTAGGCGTAGTGTTAACGTCGCGTTTTATATGATCCCCAGAAATTAAATGTACGCTTGGCGCACGCGATTTACTTGCCCCTTCAAAGCGCCAGCCAGTATGCAGTAGCGGGGCTAAACCTTTTCTGTCTAAAGCGCGGCGCTGGGCAGTAAATTGTAATTGCTCAGGTGCGAGTAAATAGGGCTCATCCATCGTATCTTGTGCCGGTGCTAATGGCGTAACGGGCAACTCGTCGTAACTTTTCATAAAGTCGATACTGTTATCACACACACCCGATTGTGGGTTGGCATTAACTAAAGAATCGGTAAACGAGCGTTTTTGAAAGCGACTATCGCCATCTATACATGCCTGCATAGCTTGCTCTGTGTATAAAGGGGTGAGTAGCTCTAACGTATTTTTCGCCTTAATGGGCTCGTGCTTTAAGCTAAAGTCTTCTTGTAAATAGGGGGCAGGGCGCTGTTTAAATACCAGCACTTCTACTTCAAACCAACGTTCTGCAAATGCGGTGCTGCTAAATAAGCAACATAACACGATAAGCGATTTTTTTAGCAACATTAATGGCTAACCTTTTTTTCGAAATCTGCAATCATTGCAGTGACCATTTTTAAGCGTTCACGAGGGTTTACCTCATTAATTGCAAAGCGCAATTTATTTGCGCCATCCATTTTGTACACATGGGGTGCACTTTGTATCAAGCCTATGATGAAGCTAGGATTAACCTTCGTATTTTGGCTAAATTCAAAGTAGCCCCCTTTAGGGTTTGCCTCTATTTTTGTAATTCCTAAATCGCTAGCACGCATTTTTAGTTGCTGCATACTAAATAGGTTTTTAGTGGCATCAGGTAATAAACCAAAGCGGTCTATTAGCTCTACTTGTAATTCGTCCATATCGGCAAGGTTAGCACAACTTGCAATGCGCTTGTACATACCTAAACGCGCATTAACATCGTGTATGTAATCATCAGGTAGTAAGGCAGGGAGTTTTAAATCAACTTCAGTTTGCTGCTGAAGCAGGTTTTCAAGCGTTGGCTCTTTACCATTTTTAAGGGCATTAACCGCTTGCTCTAGCATTTCCATATACAAGCTAAAGCCAATAGTTTGCATTTGCCCTGATTGATCGTCGCCTAATAGCTCACCCGCACCACGTATTTCTAAATCATGTGTAGCAAGGGCAAAACCTGCGCCTAAATCTTCCAACGACTCAATTGCTTGTAAGCGTTTGGTGGCATCTTTAGAAAGTGCTTTAGCATCGCCGGTTAATAAATAAGCATACGCTTGGTGGTGGCTTCGCCCAACACGACCGCGTAATTGGTGTAATTGCGCAAGGCCAAGTTTATCGGCTCTGTCCATTATAATAGTATTAGCAGTAGGCACATCAATACCGGTTTCGATAATGGTGGTACATACCAGTACATTGTATTTTTGATGATAAAAGTCTGTCATTATTTGCTCAAGCTCTTGCTCGCGCATTTGCCCATGAGCAGAGGTGACACTAGCCTCTGGCACCCATTCGCTGATCTCTTGCGAGACCCGCTCAATAGTCTCAACATTGTTATGCAAAAAATACACTTGGCCGCCGCGTTTAATTTCACGCAGTATGGCTTCGCGTATTAAGTCGCTGTCGCGTTGGCGTACAAAGGTTTTAACCGCTAAACGCTTAGCAGGTGGGGTGGCAATAATAGATAAATCACGCATGCCGCTCATCGCCATATTTAAAGTACGCGGAATAGGCGTTGCAGTAAGCGTTAATATATCTACATCAGCACGTAATGACTTTATTTTTTCTTTTTGGCGCACACCAAAGCGGTGCTCTTCATCAACAATTAGTAAACCTAAGTCGTTAAATTTAATATCTTGCTGAATTAACTTATGTGTTCCAATAACGATATCAAGTTTACCGTCTGCCATTTTTTCAAGCGTGTCTTTTTGCTCTTTAGTTGAATTAAAGCGCGACAACACTCCCACTTCGATAGGGAAATCGGCAAAGCGGTCTTTAAAGTTTTCGTAATGTTGCTGAGCCAGCAGGGTGGTTGGTACTAATACGGCTACTTGTTTGTTATCGTTAACCGCTACAAACGCGGCGCGCATAGCCACTTCTGTTTTACCAAAGCCTACATCACCACACACTAAACGGTCCATAGCAAGTTTTGATTGCATATCACCAAGTACGGCTTCAATAGCATTACGCTGATCGTCAGTTTCTTCAAATGGAAAGCTGTCGCTAAATTGGCGATAGCTTTGCCCATCGAGTGCAAATTTATTACCTGGTTTTGCTTGGCGCTGTGCGTAAATATCTAATAGTTCGGCGGCTACGTCGCGTACTTTTTCGGCGGCACGCTTTTTGGCTTTCTCCCAGGCATCTGAGCCAAGTTTGTGAAGCGGGGCGCTTGCTTCTTCACCGCCCGAATAACGGCTTAGCATATGCAGTGCCGATACCGGCACATACAATTTTGCTTCACCGGCATAGGTTATGGTAACAAACTCAGTGATTACACCTGCCGCGTCAATTGTTTGCAGGCCTTGATAGCGACCAACACCGTGATCAAGGTGCACAATTGGCTGGCCCTCTTTAAGCTCAGCTAAGTTACGAATTAACGCATCTTGGCTTGCTTCGTATTTATGTTTACGGCGCCTGCGTTGCGACACTTTAATACCTAACAGCTCTTGCTCGGTAATAATAGAAAGGCTAGGTTTTGTGCCCAGTACAACACTTTGCTCAAGAGGGCTTACAATTAAGCCTACATCGCTTTGGCTTTGTGTAAATTGCTGTAAGCTTTCAAATTCTTTAAACTTTAAGCCGCTTGGCTTAAGCACGCTTAAAAGAGACTCGCGGCGACCATCAGACTCAACACTTAATAAAATACGGCTTTTTTTCTTTTTTTGCTCTGCCACATAGTTAATAAATGCGCCGTAGGGTTCGTGTTGTTTATGATCGATTCGTACTGCGGGCAGCTCGCTCACATTTAAGTTTTTATTGCCTGCTTTAGTGGGTAATTTAGCTTGCGATAAACGTATTCGTGCAAATTCACCTAAATTAGAAAACAACTCATTAATAGGTTGATACAACTCGCTGGGCGCCAGTAGTGGACGCAGGGGATCTACTTTACGGTTTTCGTAGCGTACGTTTACATCGTGCCAAAAGGTATCTGCGGCGTGTTCTAAATCACCTAGTTGCATAACCGTAGTGGTGTTTGGCAAGTAATCAAAAATGGTGGCAAGCTTTTCAAAAAACAGCGGCATGTAGTATTCAATACCGGCAGGCCAAGTACCTTTGCTTACTTGCATGTAAACAGAGTCTTGCTCTGAGCTGGCCCCAAATTTGTCGCGATAATTTATTCTAAAACGCTCAACGTCTGCTTCGTTGGTTGGAAATTCATGCGCGGGAAGTAACTCAATTTTATCTACTTTTTCATCTGAGCGCTGGGTTTCTACGTCAAATAAACGAATAGAGTCGAGTTCATCGTCAAAAAAGTCGAGCCTAAATGGGTGCACACTGCCCATTGGGTACAAATCAACAATAGAGCCACGTATTGCGTATTCACCGTGCTCCATTACTTGTTGTACGTTTAAATATCCTGCTTGTTCTAAATTACTGCGCAGGTTATGGGTGTCGAGTTTATCGCCTACTTTAAAATTAAGGGTAGAGCCATAAATAAACGAAGCGGGCGCAGTACGTAGCATTAACGTAGATACAGGCACTATAAGTACGCTTTGCTGCTCGTTTTTTAAAGTGTTTAAAGTGGCTAAGCGCGCTGAAATAATATCTTGGTGCGGAGAAAAATGGTCATACGGCAAGGTTTCCCAATCAGGAAATACCATTACCGGGTTATCTGGCAATAAGTATTCGAGCTCGGTTTCAAGTCGCAATGCGCTTGGCGTATCTGGCGTAACAATAAGCACTAAATCGTTTTGCTGTTTTACACCTTCTGCAATGGCTATACTTAGTGCACTGCCAGTTAGCTGCCCCCATTGAATTTTATCTTTTTGAGATTTTACCCACGGCAAGGCTGCCCATTGCTCAAACGCCATTTAGTGCTCCATTTTTTAGTTGGCGTTTGCTCACAAACGCCATGCAGTTATTTAGTCTCGGTAAATTTTTGTTAAGTCTTGATAGTGATCAATTCTGCGGTCGCGTAAGTACGGCCATATACGTCTTACGTTTTCAGAGGCTTTTTGATCAAGTTCTACTACTAAAATTTGCTCATCGGTATTGTTCGCCTCTGAGAGCATTTCGCCCTGTGGGCCTGCAATAAACGAGTTACCCCAAAATTGTATACCTTCGCTTTGTCCGCTAGGGTCGTTTTCGTACCCTACACGGTTACAGCTAATAACGGGTACGCCGTTCGCAACCGCATGCGCACGCTGGCTTATTACCCATGCGTCTTTTTGGCGTGTTTGCTCTGCGTTATCATCACGTGGGTCCCAGCCAATTGCAGTTGGGTAAATTAATACCTCTGCGCCAGCCATCGCCATTAAACGGGCCGCTTCAGGGAACCATTGATCCCAGCATACTAATACACCTAATTTACCTACTGAGGTTTGAATTGGCTCAAAGCCTAAATCGCCTGGGGTAAAGTAAAATTTTTCGTAAAAGCCCGGGTCATCAGGAATGTGCATTTTACGGTATTTACCCGCAATGGTGCCGTCTTTTTCAAGTACCACCGCGGTATTGTGATAAAGCCCAGTGGCACGTTTTTCAAACAGTGAAGCCACAATAACGATGCCGAGCTCTTTAGCAAGCTCGCCCAGTGTATTTGTGCTTGGACCCGGAATTGTTTCGGCTAGGTCAAATACATCAACATCTTCTGTTTGGCAAAAATACAGACTACGATGCAGCTCTTGCAAAACCACAAGCTGTGCGCCTTTTTTAGCAGCATCACGAATGCCAGCAATCGACTTTGCCATATTTTGGCAGGCGTTATCACTGTTAGTTTGTTGCACTAAGGCAACGGTTAATTTTGCAGGGCTTGTCATTGTGCTGCTCCAGCTAAAAATCCACGAGGTAATTGCATGGTAATGCAATGTAAACTACCAAATTGTTCAATAATAGGTAGGCAATTAACGCCAATAATAGTGTGCGCTGGGTATGCTTTTTGAACTTGCGCTAGCGCCAGTGCGTCGTTGTCATCGTTATACGTCGGGACTAAAACCGTATTATTGATAATCAAGTAGTTTGCGTACGTTGCCGGTAAACGGGTGTTGTCATCATCAAACACTGGTTTTGGCCACGGCAAATCAATTAACGTATATGGGGTATTATTTTGCGTTTTAAAGCTTTGCAGTTGCTTTTCCATCGCATCTAATTCGTTAAAGTGCTCATCTTCTTTAGCATCGCACTTAACATACACAAGTGTATTATTGGGGGCAAAACGTACCAGTGTGTCGATATGGCTGTCGGTATCGTCACCGGCTAAGTAGCCATGATCTACCCATAAAAAGTCAGTTGCGCCTAAATGTGTTGTTAAAATTGACTCAATATCGCCTGATGATAAATCGGGGTTGCGATTTTTATTCAGTAAACATTCGCTGGTTGTAAGCAACACACCGTGTTCGTTAATTTCAATGCCGCCACCTTCAAGTACCACATTCAGGGCTTGGTAATCAGTGTTTGGATTACTTAGCTGGTTTACCAGTACTGCGTTAATTTTATTATCGAGGGCACTTTCGAACTTATTACCCCAGCCATTAAAGATAAAGTCGTAAATTTTAAGTTGGCGAGCGTCGTTAATATTTGCGCAGGTAATAGGGCCGTGATCCCGTGCCCAGGTATCGTTTGTTGGTGTAACAACAAAGTGCACGTGGCTTAAGTTTATATTCGCTTTTGTTAGCAAGGCAGTAATGTGGCTTTTAAGCGCCGTGTTATGGGCAACAATAACAAGCTGCTGCACGGCTGTGATATGCGTTGCAAGTTCAACATAAACAGGCTCTACGCGTTCAAGCGTATCAGCCCAGTCGGTCTGTGCATGGGGCCAGGTAAGCATAACGGCGTCTTGCTCAGCCCATTCAGGTAAAAGTCTAAAGTTCATGAAGTTTTGATACAAATTACGGTGGCGCTAGTTTAGCATTTTACATGCATATGTCAGCTATTTATCGCTGCTAGAATCATCGTCAATTTGCTCGAGTTCTTGGCGTTTTTTTAGCTGGCGTGTTTGTGCATGTAAGCTGGCTCTGACAACTAATTCTTGGTCTGTGGTTCTTATTGCAGTAAACAGTAATGTGTATTGGTAATGTTCGCTGTCTTGTTTTTCAACGGCCACAACTTCTGTATAACAGTAAACGGCTGAGGCTTCGTGGTGCAAAAATAGCTTTGTTCTAAATGCTTGGCCTATTGCGTATACATCAGGCGAAGTAAAGCGAATACCGCCTCCGCCGTAGCTATCGCACTGTATGGCGTTATCTTGAGCTTGCTCTGAGGCTAAAATGTGGCTCATTATTAAATCGATTTTACGCGACTGTGCTTGTAAAAAAGCCGCCAGCTCTTGTGCTAAATCGCCTAGGTTTCTAAGGGGTCTTAAAGAGGCCTGTTCAAGCTCACTGACTTCGTTAGCTAGCTTAAATAGCGGAGGTATGTCGTCTTCAAGCGCGAGTTGAGATTGCGGCACTAACTGATTTTCTACAGCAAATAAGTTTACTCGAATGCTTTCACTTATTTGAAAGTATTCTTCAAATTCGCTTAATCTTTGACTGTTCATAATTATCTCCACTGCGTATTCATTAAATAGTAGCGTTGTGGGGAGTAAATTGCTAGCAGATAAAAATGCTAAATGGTTTGTTTATAAGCCAGTTTTTAAGAATGTTGATTAGGGCGTGTTGAACTTTGCGGATTGAAATTTGTTCAATCTAAGGGCGTTTAAATCGCGGCGTGAGGTTTGTAAACTAGTGGGCTCGATAACTGCTCCTGCGTTTCGCCTATTTATGTGGAATAACCACACTTGATAGGCTCTGCCTTGCCTAAAAACCAACCACACTGCTGCAAATTTAACTATCAAAAATCAACACGCCCTAATAAAAAAGCGGCCAATGTCATCCTAACATCGGCCGCTTGGGTATTGATTAATTAGCGCTGGGAGTGCTTATTTAAGTAGAGCGGCTAATTCATGTAAATCTTTCACAACGTGGTCTGGTTTTTTTGCCAGTGGGTAAAGTGTTTTACCTGGGCGGGCGATAAAGGTTGTTTGTAACCCGGCTTCTTTAGCACCTGCTACATCCCAACCGTGCGCCGCTACCATCATTGCTTCATTTGCTTTTACATTTAATTTTGTTAACACCCACTCATAGGCACGTAAGTCTGGTTTATAAATTTTAATATCTTCAATGCTGTAACGCGCATCAAAGAACGACATTAATCCAGCGCTCTCAAACTGGGCTTTAACACCTTTGTTTGAAGAATTTGTCAGACTTACTAACTTATAGCCCTGTGCTTTGAGTTTTGCCAGTCCTTCTTTCACATCTTTGTGAGGAGGTAGGGTTAAAAGCGGGGTGACAATGGCTGTTTTTGCTTGTTCATTCGTAATGGCTATGTTGTTATTTTTGGCAACCATGCGCAGCGACGCAACGCCAATTTGACCAAAATCGTGGTAATTGCCACTTACAGTATCAACGAGTGAATGATGCAACATGGTCGAAAACCAAAGTGGTAATAAATCCTCACGCCCGCCAAGCGCTTTACCAATAGAGGTGCGCATGGAGGTTAAATCTAACAAGGTTTCGTTTACATCAAAAATAAGTACTTTAGGTTTCACTTGTGCCTGTGGCTCCTCAGCCATAGCGTAGCCAGAGGCAAGGCTAGTACCAACAAGTAGTGATAGGGTAATGGTTTTTAACGATTTTAAAATAGACATTAGTGTTGCTCCGATTCAAGGGCGGCCAATACATCAGTAGGCTCTGCGCGTAGGGTATAGTCTTCGTTTAAAAAGGCATACGTAATTATGCCTTTTTGGTTAATTATATAGGTTGCTGGTAAAGGTAATTTAAAACTTTTATTGCCGTAGTACTTTTCAAAATCAATACCAAACTGGCTATAAAGCGCCACAATACGCTCGTCTAAAGTAAACAGTAAACCAAATTGCTCTGCTACCTTGTTATTAATATCTGAAAGCACATCGAATTCAAGGGCATTTTTTTGTGCGCTAGACAACGTCTCGTCGGGTAATTGTGGTGATATCGCAACTAACTGCGCATTGTGGGTTTTAAATTCGGGTAAGTGATTATTAAGTGCTTTTAGCTCTAAATTACAATATGGACACCAGTTACCACGATAAAAGCTAATTATTACCGGGCCATTATTTAATAAATCAGCGAGCTCAACTTGCTCAGCGCTATGATTGTTTAAGCTGAAATTGCTTACTTTAGCGCCTACCTGTAGCGCATTATCTTTTATATGCTGAGCAATGAGCTCTTCATTTGTCTGCGCTATAAGGGCTAATACATCGCCAGGTAGCTTCGCTTCTTTTTGCACGTTATAGGCATCAATCTGTGCTTTTAAACTCATTATTAAATCTCGAATATAACTGTATGGCGATTATGGGTGTTTTAGTTATTTAAATATATATTGCAAAACTGAAAGCTTCATTCGAAAATATTAAATACTAAAAACTGCCTAGCCAAATGTATGTATAATTTAAGTGACCTAGAAACATTTATTGCCGTAGTAGAAAATAAAGGGGTGCTTGCAGCTGCGCGTGAGCAACGTTTGTCGCCGGCAACAGTAAGCCACAGGCTAAGCAAGCTCGAGCGCGAGCTTTCAACCGTGTTAGTGTTTAGAGACAGTAGACGAGTAAGGTTATCGCCCGCCGGTGAGCTATTTTATCATCGCGTAGGGGCTATTATAGAAGCCTTGCACGATGCAGAGCACAGCATTGGCGCACGAAGCTCTTCGGTGAGCGGGTTATTACGTGTGACTATGCCACCGTGGGTGTTTTCAAAGTATGTTATGCCTAAGTTGACCGAGTTTGAAACCCAATACCCGCAACTAAAGCTCGACTTTTTAATTACTGATCATTTTGTCAATGTGGTCGATGATGCACAAGATGTGGCAATTAGAGTAGGGCAATTAACCGATTCTGGCCTGCTCTCTCGTAAAATTGTCAACAACTCCCGTATTTTATGTGCAGCGCCAAGTTATATAAAAAAGCATGGTATGCCTTGTACACTAAGCGAACTGAGCACGCACTATTGGGTGTGTTTACCCTGGCAAAGGCAGTTAAAACTGTATGATGAAAATAATAAAATACACACCTTTAATGCCAAAACGCGCTTTACGATTTCTAATTCCGATAACATGACGCAAGCAGCCCTTGCCGGACATGGCATAGCCATTAAATCTAAAATTGCGATTAACGATGAGCTAAGTGCCGGAAACTTAGTAGAGGTGATGCCCAATGTAATGGCCCAAAGCGACGCGCCGGTGTGGTTTTTACGGCCTCAAAATAGCTTAACAACCCGTAAAACCGAGGTGTTTTATGAGTTTATGAAGTCTTTATTTGCCAGCTATGAATAAGCGGTAATACCCGCGCTTAATAATGAATAAGGTTACAAAGCCAATAAACTCAGCAAAAATAGCAATAATAATGGCGCTAACAAGCGCTGCTATTATGGAGTCTTTTTTTAACACTATTTGCCCTTCAAAGCGTTGCCATACTTGCTTTTTAATAGTGAGAAAGTCGCTGGTTAAAGTAAATAAATAGGGCGATTGGTTAAAGTTATTAACTGCCGCTTGTAAAGAGTGCTGGCGATTATTGAGGTTTTTAATATGGGTAGCCCCCTTACCCACAATATCATCCCCAATATTTTCATAGTGGGCAATTAACTTGTTTAAATCGTTGTTAAAGTAGTTTTGAGCATCTTTTTTAAACGGGGCTAATGCGTTATTCGCTTCAATTAAATGTGCATCTAAAGCGTGCCCAAAGTCGCTTACAAAGGCTGGTATTTGTACCCCTAATAGTAAACCTGCTGCAAAAAAACTGAGCCTTATGTAATCTAATAATTTACTCATTTGATCTCCTGTTTACTCAAAACCCACCTAAACAACGCTAAATTAACATTTGCGCTTGTTTTTATGCCAAAAACTCGTAATCTATCGGTAATAAAAATAACAATAGGCCTATGTTAAGGATGACTACCAAAGTAAATATGACATCAACGTTTGTTGATATCACTAAGCAGTTAAAACGCTTTGTGTCGCGTATTGTACAGCCCGATGACGTAGAAGACATTGTGCAAGAAACCTTTATTAAAAGCTACGAAGCTGATTTAAAACAAGATATTCAGTTTAGACGCAGTTACATGCTTAAAACTGCAAAGCACTTAGCGCTTAATCATATAGCCAAGTGGGATAACAAGTTTAATGACTCGTTAGAGCACGACGCAGAATTACCCCCGCTGCTTAAATCCTCACAACTTGAGGATGAATACACCTCAAAAGAGCGTTTTTTACTTTTTTGCAGAGCAACGGATCAACTAAATTCTTCTATCCGTAAATGTTTTATATTTAAAAAAGTGTACGGTATGAGCCAAAAAGAAATCGCCCAGCACATGCAATTAAGTGAAAGCACAGTAGAAAAACACATTGCCAAAGGTTTATTACAAACCATGTTATACATGAAAGAACATGAACAAAATCATAACCAATCTGCGGCACATAATTCTGCTTGCAATTCGGCTCTATCAATTGAGAGGGCAGCGAAATGAGTAATGTTCATCAATTTACATCAAAAGATTTAATTTTAGAAAAAGCCTGCCAATGGATCAGCGCAATTGATAGGGGCTTAAGCGAAATTGAAAAAGAGCAATTTAAGCTTTGGATGATGCAAAGTACCGCCCATCAAGATGCCGTCTACGAACTTGCGCAGCTATGGGATGAATTGGCCGTATTAAACGAGTTAAGCAGTTTATTTCCGCATCGAAGTGTAAAACAACCCCAGAAAAAAAGATGGGCGTTTTCTAGTGCCATTGCCGCGAGCTTATTTGCAGCATTAATGGTGTGTAGTTACTTATTAATTAACCTTGAAAACGGCTACAACGAAGAGCTGGCTAAAATAAATTACACCAAAATTTATACAACGAAGGTGGGCGAACAAGCCACGTATGTTTTACCCGACGGCACCATAGTGCAATTAAACACGAATAGCCTATTAGAGGTAGCTTATAGCAAAGGGCGTCGTCAGTTATTACTGAGTAAGGGGGAAGGGCGTTTTAATGTAGCAAAAGATGCATCGCGCCCATTTAGTGTGATGGCTGGCGATAAGAGCTTTACGGCACTTGGTACTGTATTTAATGTACAACGCAATACCTCTTCTGATTTAGAGCTGGTTGTAACCGAAGGTAAAGTGATGATCACCGACCCAAGTGTTGCGGTAAGTGCCAACGATTTTAAAGACTACCAACTGGCTGATAATAACGCTAAAAAAGTACGTAAAATCAATGCCAATATTGTTATCTCTGGCGAAAAAGCAATTATAGAGCAAAGCATTACTAAACCTATCACGCAGCTTTCTGTGGATGACGTACAGCGTGATTTAGCGTGGCAAAATGGCATGTTAATTTTTAATGGCGAGCATTTAAGTGATGCATTAAATGAAGTGAGCCGTTACACCTCTACGCGTTTTGAGCTTTCAAGCGATGAGCTTGCCAATATAAAAGTAGCGGGTGTATTTAAAGCTGGCGATGTTGAGGGGCTACTTGAGAGTTTACAGACTAACTTTGCAATTGAGCATGAGCGTTTAGGTGAACATATGGTGAGCCTAACACAGCAAACTAAATCATAAGAAATGTTATGCATATCAAACAAATGTTAGGTGAAGTTGCATCTTTAAATGTTATTAGTAAAAAAAAGTTTAAAAAAAAGAAAAAAAACTATAGAGGAATTTTGTTTGTCAGCTGTTTATATAAATTGCGCAGTAACCAAACGCATTTATTTAGTGGTTTAAGTGTACTTGCTCCGGCTATTTTTAGCTTGAGTGTGCAAGGGGCAACACAGACCACTGGGCAAATGGTGCAATTTGATATACAAGCGCAGCGAGCAGACAAAGCCTTAATAGAATTTGCTAAACAAACAGAGCAAACCGTGGTGTTTTCTTATGAGTTGGCAAAAAATTACCAAGCAAATTCGGTTTATGGTTTTTATACCCAATTAGATGCACTGCAAGCATTATTAAGTGGGACTGAGCTCGATGCGGTTGTTGATCAAAATGGTTTACTGAGTATAAAACTCAAACAAATCAATAGGAAAGATAACAACATGATGAAGCTTTCAGGGGTTAGTGCAGCTGTATTACCAGCATTGCTTGCAGCAAATTCACACGGTGTGAATGCAGCAGAGGATGTTGCACAAGAGAAAATAGAAAAAATAGCTATTGTAGGTAGCCGCGTAGCAGGGCGCTCAGTAGAAGATTTACCCGTACCCGTTGATATTTTAAGTGCTGAAGCACTTGAAAACACAGGCCAAACCGAAGTTGGCCGTATGTTGCAATCTATTGCACCTTCATTTAACTTTTCAAGCTCGTCAATCAGTGACGGCACTGATGCCTTACGACCTGCAACACTGCGTGGTTTAGGGCCTGACCAAACACTTGTGCTTATTAATGGTAAGCGCCGCCATCAGGCAAGTATTATTCATATCAATACCTCAGTAGGGCGTGGTACCGCAGGTACCGATATGAATGCTATTCCAGCCTCAGCTATTAAACGTATAGAAGTTTTACGAGACGGTGCAGCAGCGCAATACGGCTCAGATGCAATTGCCGGTGTAATTAATATTGTACTAAAAGATGGCAGCGAAGGCGGCAAAGCAGCGATTAATTACGGCCAATACTCAGAGGGTGATGGCGAAACAGTAAACGTTGATTTTAATAAAGGATTTGCCCTAGGTGATAGCGGCTACTTAAATGCAACACTTAATTACCGCGACCGCTCGCCTACTAACCGCGCAGGTTTGCACGGCTCGTGTCAGTTTTATGGATGTACAGAGCTTAGCGACGGTACTTTACTGGCAGGCGATCCGCGTGAACTGATCGCCGACAGAGACACTTTTCGTATTGGTGATGCCGACTCACAACAATTTGGCTTAACCGTCAATACAGGGTATGAGTTAGGTGATGGCGAGCTGTATGGCTTTATTACTTATTCAACGCGCGATAACGAATCAGCAGCGTTTTTCCGCCATAATGCAAATGCGGGCGGTAACCCTGTTTTGCAAGATAACGACGCAACTATCCCGTTAGGCTTTTTACCTAAAATTAATACCACAATTGATGATATTTCTTACAACTTTGGTTACAAAACCGACTTTGATAACGATGCAAGTTTAGATGTATCGTACACCTACGGTGAAAACAGCATTGATTACACAACAAGTGACACAATCAATGCCTCGTACGCTAACTTTTTACGTTACGAGCAAGGTTTAAGTGCCGCTGATATTCGTAGTACTATTCCGCGTGAAGCCTATGCCTATGGCATGGAGTTATCACTGCAAACCATTAATATAGATTTTACACAAAACTTTGATGACTACTCATTGGCTATGGGTGCAGAAATTCGTACCGATGAATACCGTATTTTAGAGGGTAGCGAATATGCTTATCGTGATTACGACACCCTTGATGGGGTAAGTATTTATAGTGGTTTAAGTGGCGGTGTAGGCTCTGAAGATGCCTCTGGCGGTACGCAAGGTTTTGGTGGTTCTTCGCCGGCATCATCGGTTGATGAGTCACGCGATGTAATTTCGTTTTACCTTGATGCAGAAACCTACCTAATTGAAGATGTCATTTTATCAGGCGCACTGCGTTACGATAATTACAAAGGCTTTGGCGACACGGTAAACTTTAAGCTTGCGGGTAACTGGGCAATTACTGATGATGTGTCACTGCGTGGTGCATTAAGCTCAGGCTTTAGAGCGCCATCAATGCAGCAATTGTATTTTAACAATATCAGCACACAATTTGTTGTGGCTGAAGACGGCTCATTAGTTGCTGAAGAAGTAGGTACATTCAGAAACGATTCAACCCTTGCACAAAGTTTAGGTATTCCAAAGCTTAAAGAAGAAAAATCGCAAAACCGCAGCTTAGGTATTGTCTACAACGTAACGGATAACATTAATGTTACTGTGGATTACTACTCAATTGATATTGACGACCGCATAGTAATTAGTAATCGTTTAGGCAAAGGGCTTTCTTCAAGCCTAGATGCTGCATTAATCAGCTCAGGCGCAGGTGCAGGACAGTTTTTCTTAAATGGTGCAGATACCGAAACTTCGGGTATTGATTTTGTAGCTACTTGGAATACCGAGGGATTAGGTGGCACGCTTGATTTTACTTTAGCAGCTAACTTTACTGAAACTGAGGTGGTATCGTTATTTACGCCATCGGGCTCAGGGCTTGAAACCGTACCGGTTGAAGATGTTTTCTCTGATCAAGAAATTTCAATTATTGAAGAGTGGCAACCAGAAGATCGCATCAACTTAAGTGCGCTTTACCAGCGTGGTGATTGGACTGTAAACCTTTCACTTAACCGCTTTGGTGAATACACAGTAGAAGATGGCGGGCGCCAAACCTACGGTGCAGAAATTTTAACTGACGTTAAAGTTAACTACTTCGTGACTGAAGATTTATCTGTAAATATTGGTGCAAATAACTTATTTGACGTGTACCCAGATAAAAACACCATTGGTAACTCACGCTCGGGCACAATTGTAGATTCAAATGGCAATACGATTGTAAGCAGCGATGGGGTATTTGAATACTCTCGCCGTTCAGCGCCATTTGGCTTTAATGGTGCTTATTACTATGTAGGCGCAGAATACCGTTTTTAATAAATAACACTCCCTTATGTTATTTAAGTTCAAAGGGCCGTAAGGCCCTTTTTTTGTATTTAGCCTTTTCCGTATTTATCTGTAAACCGCGATTTATTTTATTGTGCAACGCCTTACCTCAGCGTTAAAGTATACCAATTCGCTTAATTAAACATTATTTCGGATTGGTATACCCCCTGTATGGCTTTGATAATACTAAATGAGGCATTTTGGACTTGGTTATACATAGCAGGGTTTAAACTGGACGTTGTAATAATAAAAAACCCAGCGGCTAGGCTGGGTTTCAAATATATGCAATTGAAAATTAATGCTTTTGCATACGGCTCATTTCGGTGTGGCAGCTTTGCATCGTTAGCAAGGTTTTCGCTAAGGCTGCTTCACAGTCGGCTGGCTGTGGTTTATCCATCGCTGCTTTAATTTCTTCAAGGGTTTTATCTTCTACCTCTTCAAGCTCTTTAACGTATGTTTTATCGTTATGAGAACTAAACGAAGTGAGTAGGGCTGTGTAAGCTCTGCGTGCTTCTACAGCAAAAGAAGAGCCGTCTTCACGCTCACCTTTTTCGTTAACAGCATAAGGTTGTAAGCGCTCAACACTTACTTTTCGTGCGTCAATCATGCGTTGAAATAATGCGCCAATGGCTGGGTCTTCAACTTTCTCTTGCGCTTTTTGATAAAAATCAATGCCACTGTTCATTACTTGGATGATGTCAGTAATATGAGTTGCTTCTGTTCCTTGATGGGTATTCATAATGACCTCTCTTTACATGAATTTAAGTTTCATAGTAACTAAAGCAAAGGCCATTCCAATTTAATTTTAATTTTTAAGTTATTGTAATTATTAGTCATTTTTTTATTTAGCAAGCAGTAAGGCTATTTAAAATAAAACAACCTCGCAAATTTTACATAGCTTTTGTAATAAGGTTATTTAAGCTCATCCGCCACTTCGGCTACTTTTTGGCGTAACCAAATATGGCTTGCATCGCGATGCAGTAAAGGGCTCCAAATCATATCTAGCTCAAAAGGCGGTATAGGAAATGGAGGTTCTAAAATTTTAAGGCCTGCATCATCTAAGTAAATATTGGCAGCCTTTGAAGGTAAGGTCGCCACTAAATTTTGCTCTTTTGCCAAATGAATGGCTACATGGTAATTACGGGTAAACGTGGCAATATTTCGGTGTTTACCAAAATGGGCAAGTGCTTCATCTACCCAACCTAGCTTTTGTACATCTTTAGGGTCCATTCCTACGCCAACCCCAAAGCCGGTTTTACTTACCCATATGTGGCGGGCTTTTAAATAGCTGTCTAGGCTAAAGTTTTCGATAATTGGGTTGTCGGCTTTTACTAAGCAGCAAAAGCTGTCTTTCCATATGCGTTTATGATGAAAAGATTGCGGAAGGTTTTCAAAGCGGTTAATTGCCATATCCACTTTACCATTTTCAACATCATGAAACGTTACATCACTAGGCGTCAGTATATCTAGGGTTGTATCGGGCGCTTCTTCATGAAGTTTACTTAAAAGCTTTGGCGCTAATGTACTGGCTGCATAGTCACTGGCCATTATTCTAAATACACGTTTACTTTGGCTGGCTTCAAATTCGCGATTAGGTGCGAGGGTTTCTTCTAGGGTCATTAATATACCGCGAATAACCGGTTGCAGCTCTATAGCACGCTCTGTAGGGACCATACCTTCACTGGTACGTACCAAAATTGGATCGTTAAACAAGTTTCTTAAACGCTTAAGGCCGTTACTCATAGCGGGTTGAGTAATACTTAACTGGTTAGCGGCGCGGGTTACGTTACACTCACGTAATAGGGTGTCGAGGTAAACCAGCAAATTTAAATCTATTTTACTTATGTTCATTGTGTGTCCTTTAACGCTTACCAGTGATGAATAAAGCGTTGTGCTGTCGGGTATGGGTATATGTGACTAACATGACCCTTTTTTATATTTTGCTGAGCTTGCTTCCAAAAACTAACATCAACAAGCTCGGGGTGTGTACTGAGTAAAAACTGTTTGTACTTTGGGTTTGGCATAACAAAGGTACAAAGTTGCTCAGGAAAAACATCTTGTGGCGCAACTGAGTAACTTTGTTCATCAGTTAAGTAATCATCATAGCTTTTGGCCTTAGGTAAGGCCCTAAAGTTCATATCTGTTAGGTATTGAACCTCATCGTAGTCGTAAAAAATAATGCGCTTGTGTTTGCTTACCCCAAAGTTTTTAAGCAGCATATCGCCTGGGAATATATTTACCGCAATCATTTCTTTAAGTGCTTGGCCGTACTCTTCTATTGCATCGGCAGCACTTTCTTCGCTGGCGTTTTCTAAAAATAAATTAAGCGGTGTCATGCGCCTTTCAATATATAAATGCTTGATAATAAGCCACGGGCCTTCAATTACCATAGATGAGCCAATGGTTTTATGTAGCTGTGCCAGTAAATTACTATCAAAGCGTGCCAAAGGAAATACGACGTTAGAGTATTCTATGGTGTCGGCCATGCGACCAACCCGATCATGGCTTTTTACCAGCTGATAGCGTTTAAGCACGGTATCGCGGCCAAACGGTTTGCTTTCGCCAAACTTATCTTTAATTACTTTAAATACATAGCCAAAAGAGGGCAGCGTAAATACCATCATCACCATGCCTGGGGTGCCTGGCGCTATAATAAAGTTATCGTCTGAGTGAGACAAGTGATGTAAAAATTCACGGTAAAACTCTGTCTTACCTTGTTTATGAAACCCAATGGCATTATAAAGCTCAGCGAGTGTTTTATTAGGCATAAGTTGATTTAAAAATCGCACCATGGCTGAGGGCGCATGGGTTTCAACCATAAAATAAGCCCGTGCAAAGCCAAAAATAACCCGCATTTGCGATGATTTAGTTAATAGCGCATCGAGGTATAAGCCTTTATCTTCATGGTGTAGTACCGCAATAATAAAAGGCTGCACACCGCTTTGAGAGACCACACGGCCGACTATGTAAGCTGCTTTGTTACGATAAAAAGGCGCGTGCAAAATATCAAAGCGCATTTGCCAAGGCTGGTGGTGAGTGTCGGGCGCTTGTTTGTAAAATGCCTTTACGAGCAAACGTATATCCCGCTCTAAATTTACAAACGGGGCTTTAAAATCAAAATGCTCAATAATACGCTTTATTGTGGGCTTTAAACCATCCACCACTGGAAAGTAGCTGCGGTACTCTGCCTCAACAGGAATGGCTGGGGCATCTTTTAATGTGGCTTGTACAAATATAAAGTCGTTATGAAAATAGCGTCTGTGGTACAAACGGCAAAATACTGAGTTATAAAATGTTTCGGCAAGTTCAGCTTGAGGATGAAAGCATAAAAAGCGTTGGTACAGTATTTTTACTTCAAGCCAAAGTTGCTCATTTAATTGCTCAGTTAACTGTGCTTGTTTTAATGCTTTAGTGGTTTCGTTTACTCTGTCATCGTAGTAACTAATACGCAGTTTACTAATTTCATTAATTTGCTGCCAATCGCGCTTTGCAAAGGCAAGCGGGGCTTGGGCGGTGGTTTTTTGAAACAGCTGATAATGCTTTTTAAAACCCGTTAAAATTAATTCAGCTATGTGGCGTGGCTGCATAAACACTCCTTAAAAAAGTGTATATAACGATTTTAGTACAGCATTTATAAATGTTAGTGCTGCTGTAGTGTTATACACGTTAGAGCTTTAACTCTATAGTTGTTAAGGTTATGTTATTTTAAGTTTAAAACCAAGATAAATATTCTCAGTTTTTATACTTTTAGCTTAAAGCATAATTGAGTGTGATGGCAAAAGCTAAGTTATTGGTAGGAAGCTATTTTTTTCTCTAACTTTTTAATGCGCTTCTCAATTTCGGTGGTTTGCTTTTTATGATCTTTATTTATTATTTTTAATTGCTTGGTAATATCTTTGCTAATTAACTTTTTGTCCTCGTCATCTAAAATACGGTTGAGGCGCTGTTGTTGGTTGTATTCTGCGCGGTCTTTTTTACGTTTTATAATCGCTAATTTATTAGTATTACTTCTCAGCTCAGCTTGCAGGTCAAGCACAATCCGTTCGCGCTCTAATGCGTTTAGCTCTTTTGTGTAATCTTGCGCCGGAGCAGTATTAATTCCCGATACAGTATTAATTGTGTAGGCGGTAGCGTTATCGTTACAAGGGAATTGCGAAAAGATAGTGCCGTTTTTTGTCACGCATTTATAGTAAGTTGTAGCATTTTGCGCATGCAGAGAAAGTGGGCATACCATTACTGCGCATAAAAAAAGTGTGTGTTTTTGCATTAATTTCATCCCTGAGCATTTACTATGATTTAGTAAATATAACCTAGCTTGGTGTTATAGCAAGCTAGGTTAAGGGATAGGGCTATTGTGTGTAGGTTTTTAGCTTTTTAATACTTTGTACTAAAAACGGGATATCGAGGCTTTGCTCAATAGAAAAACCTTCAGCGGCAGATATATTTTTATAGTTACCGTCTGAATCTATTAGCGTAATTCTATCTTTTTTGTAAGCAATAACTACGCCTTGCGAGTAATTAACGCCAGTGTCCGTTTTTTTCTTATACAGGT
Source organism: Pseudoalteromonas sp. Angola-4 (assembly GCF_028599265.1). Taxonomy (NCBI): domain Bacteria; kingdom Pseudomonadati; phylum Pseudomonadota; class Gammaproteobacteria; order Alteromonadales; family Pseudoalteromonadaceae; genus Pseudoalteromonas; species Pseudoalteromonas sp. Angola-4. The sequence goes on from NZ_JAQREK010000024.1 coordinate 41,912, forward strand.
TTTCACCTAGCATGGTTTGTTTAACCACAGACTTACAGTTTAAGTACTGGCCTACACTGGTTGCAATAATATCACTGGGTTGAATAAGTCCATCTACCTTGGCTATTCGCTTATCTGAACTGTATAACACCGATGATGTAACTACTTCCGAGCTATTATTAGCTAAGCTAAACGCAAAAATATGGGTGTCGTCACTGCGAGGAGACGGATTATCTTCACCTTTAATGATTTTAATTGCGCTGTTTGAATGCGCTTGATCGTTTATAAAGCTTAGCTTTTCAATTCCAGCAAGCTCTATGCTTCTGCGCTGACTTTGCCACGCAGGTAAGGTTTGCTCTGATAAAATAGCCATCTTATAAAAAGAAGGTAAGCCATACACTAAACTAAACAAGCTATCGCCATGGTGTGTTGGCTGTAAAAACTGATCAGTTTTATATAGGTTTTTATGCTTAGCAACAAAGCGTTTTAACTGCTCGTTGCTATCAAATACAAAAATATCGACTTGCTGCGCAGTGTAATCTTCACATTTTTGCATTGGCGCAGGTATTTGGTAATTAATATTTTGGTTATTAATTCTTACATTGTGAGCTTGTTTATAGCTTTCAATGTCGAGCAAATCATTTTTTGCTAATAAGCTTTTAGCGGTCGTAGGGTACGACAGCGGTAAAACGTTATCTTGCTTCGTTATATCAAACTTTAAATTTGCATCTGCCCAAATGTGAATACTGTGGCTAAGTGCAAAGCACAACACTAAAAACGAGCTGGCAAAACGGGCAAACTTAAGTTGTTTTAAACGCGCTAAGTGCTGCCATGTATAGTTACTTACAACTAACTGGAAGCCTAAAATGAGTAAAACAATGCCCCCGGCTAACAACGTAGTAAGGGCAGGCGAGCTAGTTAGACGATGCCACAGTAAGGAAATGATTTCCGGTAGCGCAGAAGAGCTTAAATGGTAGCCCAAATTAACGTATACATACGCATCAAGCGTTAAAATAGACGCCCCAAGCGTAGCAATAACGGCAGCCATACCTCGAATATGTCGAGGGTAGGGAAACACTAAACTTAAAGGAAATACCGTCAGCACAAATGCTAAAAAAGCGATAAAGCTCGTATGGCTTAACCACGTCACTAACATATAGGTAATACCCATAAAGCTAGTTGGCGGTGAATCTGCAAATAAAAAGCTTAGGCTAATAAAAAGCGCTAAACCAATATTTGCAAAAGTGAACCAGTGGCCCCAACTTAATAACTGACTCGCTTTTGACGAAAACTGATTGTGCTGCGATAAATTCATATAATTTATTTAACCGACTGAGCAAGTGCTTTTGCAAAGTTCTCAGTTACGGCTTGTCTTTTCCCTGCAGGTACATGCTCTTTTAGGATATGCGTGATAGAATTTCCTAAACACATAAGGCTTAAATCAACCGGCGCATTGTGTTGCGTTAGCACATCAATGAGCTGATCGACGATTTGTTCTACTTCTTCATTAGAGTATTTTGATAAGATTGGCATCAGTTGGTTCAATAAAAGAGTTATATTCTCGTATTTTAACACCAGAGGCGTGAAAAACAAAGATGACAACAGACGTTAAAAAATTAGTCGTTCATTATGTAGACAAAAAAGACGACGATACGCAAATTCACCTACGAAACGATGAAATGGTGATAAACGATAAAGTCGCTGTTTTTATCGAACAACTTCATCATGCATACAACTCAAAGCCAGGTAAAGGTTACTGTGCATTTAGTGGCGATAAAAACAGTGTTGTAGCCTCGGCAATGCAAAGCTATCGTAATGACGAGTTAGGCTTTTGGCACATGACCGAACAGGCATCCACTGTTTTAAAAGAAGAGTTAGATAAATATGCCTTTAGCGAAACAGGCTACTTAGTATTTTGTCATTATCAGTATGTGGCTACTGATTACATGCTAATAGCTATGATCAATATTAAAGAGCACTACAGCATGACCTCTGAGCTTGATTTAGCAGCGTCGCGCCACTTAGATATATCGCGCATGCAACTAGCTGCACGTATCGATTTAACCGCGTGGGATACTCAAGCTGAGGACAATCGCTATATCTCTTTTATTAAAGGGCGAGCAGGGCGAAAAGTAGCAGACTTTTTCTTAGACTTTTTAGGTTGTGAAGAGGGCATAGACCCTAAACAACAAAGCCAAGTGATGCTTAATGCCGTTGAAGACTATTTATCGGAGCAATCATTCGATAAATCAGAAAAAGACGAGTTACGTAAGCAAGTATTTGATTACTGTAACGATTGTGTGACCACGGGTGAAGATGCAAGCGTTACTGAGCTCTCGGCTACGCTAACGAAAGGTGACGATAGTCCGTTTGATAACTTTTGCAAAGAACAAAGTTACGATTTAGAAGACTCTTTCCCGGTCGATAAAAAAACAGTGACCAGTATGGTTAAGTTTTCGGGTTTAGGGGGCGGTGTTAGTGTTAGTTTTGAGCGTAAACATTTAGGTGAGCGCGTAACTTACAATGAAGCGACCGATACACTGGTCATTAAAGGCATTCCACCAAACTTAAAAGATCAGTTACAGCGCTTTATGGAAAGTGAGTAAACTCATTTGATCTAGATAAAAGCTGATTTAAGAGCGTGATATTTATATCGCGCTTTTTTATTTTTGCCAGGTAATAAAGCCACTTAAAAGTCTATTGCACAAAGAGAAGTGAAAGAGGAGTAAGTGAGAAAATACAAGCTATTGTTTAATAGCTGAGCTCTTTCAAATTAGCTTGTTTAGCTTTATTACTCACTCTAAAAGCGCAGCGTCTCTTATCCTCTTTGTGAATATGCGTTTATTACGGGCTTTGCCCGGCACGCCAACAAGTTTTGCGTTTACAAGTAAAAATAGCCACGATGCTAAATTTAGGCTGTAGGCGCAAAGCTTGCTTGCGCGAGAAGCAACGCAGCTGTTTATTATTTGCTAATAAAAATCTATTGCACAAAGAGAAGTGAATGAGAATAAAATGAGAAAACAACACCAATTTAAACAATTATTTTTTCATTCCTTCTCTAAAAGCGCAGCGTCTCATATCCTCTTTGTGAATATGCGTTTATTACGGGCTTTGCCCGTCACGCCAACAAGTTGTGCGTCTACAAGTTAATATTATTCACGGTGTTAAATTTCGGCTGGAGCTATAAAGCTTCCTTAGGCGAAAAGCAACGCTGCTATTTATTTTTGCAAATAAAAATCTATTGCACAAAGAGAAGTGAATGAGAAGAAAATGAGAACACAACACCAATTCAAACAATTATTTTTTCATTTTTTTAAAAGCGCAGCGTCTCTTATCCTCTTTGTGAATATGCGTTTATTACAGGCTTTGCCCGTCACGCCAACAAGTTGTGCGTCTACAAGTAAATATTATTCACGGTGTTAAAGTTCTGCTGGCTATTAAAACCACTTAAAGATCTATTGCACAAAGAGAAGTGAAAGAGGAGTAAATGAGAAAATACAAGCTATTGTTTATTAGCTCTTTCAAATTAGCTTGTTTAGCTTTATTACTCACTCTAAAAGCGCAGCGTCTCTTATCCTCTTTGTGAATATGCGTTTATTAAGGGCTTTGCCCGTCACGCCAACAAGTTGTGCGTCTACAATTTAATATTATTCACGGTGTTAAAGTTCTGCTGGCTATTAAAACCACTTAAAGATCTATTGCACAAAGAGAAGTGAAAGAGGAGTAAATGAGAAAATACAAGCTATTGTTTATTAGCTCTTTCAAATTAG
>NZ_JAQREK010000025.1:0-41051 GCF_028599265.1 Pseudoalteromonas sp. Angola-4
AAGCTGTATGTGCGAATATGAGAAAGCTCATCCATATATGTTTTGGTGTAATAAAAAACCAAGAAGCGTTTAAGCTCCAAGTAAGTTAAGTACGACCTTGAAGCTTAAAATGAGAGATGGTATCTACTGACAAAATTAACACCGAGGTAAATTACCCTGTAGACGCGCAGCTTGCTGGCGTTTTAAAAGCAACGCTTTTACCTGCTAAACGTATTCGTTAACGTTTTTCTTTAACTTTTACGTGTGATCATCAACGTACAAACGCCTGCAATTATTCCCCAAAACGCAGAGCCCACCGAAAGCATGGTTAAATTAGATGCGGTTACCAAAAACGTAACTATTGCAGCCTCTGTGTATTGGGCTGAGCTTAAAGCTTGCTGCAAGCTATTAGCAATGGTGCCAAACAACGCAATACCCGCTAAGGCTAAAATTAATGCCTGGGGTAAACTTGCCACTAAACCAACAAGCGTTGCTGCGCAAAGTGCCATAACAATATAAAATACGCCTGCGGCAATACTTGCCCAATAGCGTTTATCAGGGCTTTTATCTGCCTCGTCGCTCATACAAATAGCAGCGGTAATAGCGGCTAAATTAATAGAGTACGTACCAAACGGGGCTGTTAAAATATTAATAAAACCAGTTACATTAAGCGTAGCCGAGATAGGCGCTTTATAATTATGAGCCTTTAGTACAGCAATACCCGGTAAGTTTTGTGAGGTCATTGTTACTATATAAAGCGGTAAGCCAATACTTATACACGCTTGCAAGTTAAACACCGGCGCTATGTATGCAAATTCACTTATTTTCCAATGAATAGCGCCAGTATCAATATGCCCCATTTGCCACGCCAGTAGCACGCCTGCAACTAAAACGCTAAGCATGGCAAAACGCGCAAAAAAACGTTTTCCTAAAAAATACATAAGCACCATTAGGCCTATAACCAGTGGTAGCTCATTCATAAAATTAAATACATCTATACCAAAGGTGACCAATACGCCTGCCAGCATGGCACAGGCAAGTTCGCTCGGTATGCGGTTCATTATTTTTTCAAACCAACCGGTTACCCCCGACACAAAAACCAATGTAGCGGCAAACATAAATGCACCAATGGCTTCGCCTAATTGGTAGCCCTGCGCGCTGGAAATAAGTAAAGCCGCCCCGGTGGTAGACCATGCAATTAAAACGGGCACTTTATAATAATACGACAACCCAATAGTGGTTATGCCCATTACCAGCCCTAGCATTAAAAGCCAGCTTGCGACTAAATCGGGCGTGCCGCCAAGGGTTATAACAACTTGATAAATAAGCGCAATAGAACTTGAAAAACCAATAATAACAGCCACCAACCCTGCGGTTGCTCGATTAAGCAGCTGATCGGAAAACATCATAAAATCCCTCTTAATTTTAGATTTTTAAGCCCACAACATACGTTGCCTATTTACGCTTTGCAATTAGCGTTTAGGCTATTAAGCGTGAAAAATATTCATTATTTTAAAATTTTTTTTACCTATAAAGATCACACCTTTCATTGCCAAATTAAAAACAAAAACAATTATTCGCTTATGCTTACACCCCGCTAAAACTCTATAAAAACCCATCCTTTTTAGCTCAAAAAACCAAACCCATTATAGGTAAATTGTTTATTTACAATCATTTACAATGTAAATAATTAGCACTTTTATACTACCATCACCAACTTGATCTAATTCTCTAGATGATATAAAACGTAACAATTAGTTAACTAAAAACCCCGTAAGAGAAACAAATGAAACGCGCTATTTTAATAATTGTTGCCCTTGGTCTATCTGCATTTGCTATTTATAAGCTGCTATTTAATACCGAAAAACCTCAGCAGGTAACGGCGCCTGTTGCAGTGGATATAGTGCCCGTTGACTCTCAATTTGCAGCAAATAAAAAAGCACCGCAGCCCATAGATATGAGTAAAGATCCCGTTAACGTAAAACCTAAAACCATTGAGACACCAGCGCAAAGCAACCAGTTTGAGGCTATAAACAAGGTATCTGAAAAAGCTAAAGAGGTACTTACCAACGCCAACGTACTACCAAGCGATTTAAACAACGAAGCCTACATAGAGTTCGACCTAAATACGTTACACGCCCTTGAAGCTGGCGACTCGTTTGATATTTCAATCCCGCAAACCGTTGAAACCTACAGCGCCGAAATCACCTCGTTATCAGAGGCGAGTAATGGCGATAAAAGCATATTTGGCCAAGTTATTGGTGCCGATGGGCAATTACACACCACGGTTATGACCGTAGGAAACGATGCAATTTATGGGCAATTTACTGCACCTAGCGGCAATTACGTTTTTGAAAGTAAAGGGAAATATGGTTGGATTGCAGCAAAACGCGACTTATACCAAAACCACATAGAGCATCATGTAGATGCGCCCACACCAAAAACAGATAAAACCATCGATATGTTTGCCCCAAAAAAAACTGAACAACCCAACACGCAGTAACCCAACTAAATCAATCAGCAGTAAAACTTCCAACCACTACATAAGTAAGGAAATATAAAAATGAAAAAACTAATCACTACGGCAGCCATTGCCAGCGCGCTATTTGCAACCAGTGCAGCACAGGCAGTAACGATTGATATTGGTATTTTATATACCGACCAATCGGCCGCAGCTACGAGTAACATAAATACTAAAATAAACCAGCTGATCGCCTTTAGTAACCAGGTTTATAGCCAAAATGGGGTAGACATTACACTGCGTTTAGCGGGAACAGAAAACCTAGGCGATTACGCAATTACACCGTCTGAAGATTGGTTAGATGCAGTAACTAACAGCAGCTACGTAGATGGTTTACGCACTAGCTGGAAAGCCGACATGGTTGCCGTACTTGGTACCGGCCAAAGTGCGGGTAATGGTTTAATCTCGTGTGGTTTAGCTTGGGTTGGCCAAGGCACTAACGGTAATTTATACAGCTCAATGAGCGACCGTATGTACTCTATTACTGCTATTGACTGTGGTGCCACTACGTTTGTACACGAACTTGGTCATAACCAAGGCCTAGCGCACTCACGTAAACAAGGCGATACATCGGGCGGCGTATATGTTGATGGTATGGGCCACGGCGTACAAAACGAATTTGCAAGTATAATGGCTTACCCGCATGTTTACGGTAGTGCAACGCAGTACGATTACTTCTCTAACCCTAATTGGAGCGTAAATGGCTTGGCTTTTGGTGTAACTAACCAAGCGTATGCTATTCGTACGGTTACCGACACTAAAACAAGCATTGCTAACTTTAAGTAAGTGATTTAAAGCAGGCTGCATATAGCCCACTTATAATTATTTCCCTTTAGAGCGCATTTGCGCTCTTTTTTATTTGGCTTAAGGTTTGTTGATCTTTCAAGGTTAAGTCACTAAAAGCCTAAAAGTGCGCAGCTAATTAATGCACTACTATTTTTTGTTTTATAGCAGGCATTAACGTTTTACCGTCACCATCTACTTTACTTAAAAGCTTAAGCCCCATTACTTTGGCAAGTACCGGGTAAATATCAAGATTATTTACCTTTTCAAGGCTTAGCCCTTGTTTAAAAGCAGGCCCTACAGCAATTAACGTAGCCGCCATATTATCGGTATAGGCATAGCCATGAGTACCTAAGTACATTGCTTTGCCTTCGTTAGTAAATACCGCTGGCGCATTAGTTTGCACAACAATATCGCCCACACGGGTGCCCTTACTATAATGATACCCAGCTAATTGCTCGTCGTTTAATACCGTATAACGCCCGTTTGCTGCTTGTTGCAAACGTTGTTTGTAAGTTGCAATTTGCTCGCTTGTTACAGCAGGCTTTGCATAAATAAGTAACCGCGGGCCGGTATTTTTAACTATAAAATTATCGTTTTTAGGCAATGTAGAAACATCAATACTTTGCTCTGGGTTTACATGCGCCATACCGTGATCGGATACAATAACAAGGTTAATCTCTTGCTCTAGCTTGCTCAAACGGGTTTGTAATTGGCCCATTAGTTCATCTAATTGTTTTACCGCATCGCGAGTTTGCGATGCGTCTGGGCCAAACTCGTGGCCCATGCTATCAACAAGTGAAAAATAACTTGCCACAAAACGTGGGCGCTGCGCTTTAGGTAAGCTTAGCCACTGTATTATTTGATCAACACGGCCTTGGTACTCACTGTATTTAGAATAATGAAAGTAATAGTCGGGCGTCATACCATTAAAGCGCGCATCCGACTCTGGCCAAAAATAAGTAGCCGACTTTAGCCCCTGCATTTTTGCTAAATTCCAAAGTGGAATGCCGTTTACCCACGTGCTATCGCGCATGCCTTTACCCATACTGTAACATTCGTTTTTACGGGCTTTATCACAAAAGTTATTATCTACAATGCCATGATTTACCGGCAGCAACCCTGTAATAATAGAAATATGATTAGGAAACGTTTTTGTTGGGTAAACCGGCATTAGCTTTTGCGCGCGTACACCCTTAGCAGCCATTGCTTTTAAATTAGGCGCGCCGTGTTTTTCTATATAATCCCAACGCATGCCATCTATTGATATAAGTACAACGGTTTGCTCTTTTGCCGCATATGCCGCTTGGCTGGTTAACACTAAAAGAGCCAACATCATGGCCTTTAAAAATACATACTTCATTACAAATACTCGCCTACATTAAAATGCGTTAAATACTGAAAAATATAGCTTTATAATACAATTGCCAGGCCTTAAATGATACAAGCACCTGTACCGAACTCGTCTAGATGTATATATTAACAAGTAAGTATTTAAAACGAATGACAACGCGCATTTACTTTGCCAGTCGTCACCACTAAGCAAGGACTCCGATGACTATCGACTTTAGTAAAAAAATAACCCCAGCGCGCATGTATCGCACGACTGCAAATTTACAAATGGCGATGGAAAGCGATCGTGGTCGTATAATTAACAGTGCAGCTATTCGTAGGTTGCAGCAAAAAACCCAAGTTTTTCCGCTGGAGCGAAACGCAGCGGTGCGCTCGCGCTTAACTCACTCACTAGAAGTACAGCAAGTTGGCCGTTTTATAGTACAGCGTATTTTTGCAAATTTAAGCTTTGAGCAACAAACCGAGTTTGGCTTAAAAGGGCTAGAGCGCCCACTAGAAAGCCTAGTAGAAATGGCCTGCCTAATGCACGATATAGGCAACCCACCCTTTGGACATTTTGGCGAAGCTGCCATAAATCACTGGTTTAATAACAATTTAGCAAGTGTTACACCAGCGCGCTGCCAAGAGCAAAATACCGGTATAGGGGTTATTTTTAAGCACCTAGCGCACGATATTTGTAATTTTGAAGGCAACGCCCAAGGCATACGCATAATACATTCGCTACTGGGGTTAAACTTAACTTATTGCCAAAGCGCGGGCATTTTAAAGTACACCCGCCCCGCGGGGTTAAACCCAAAAGACATACCGCAAAATAAAAACTACTTAATGAAAAAAGTAGGTTACTACTACAGCGAAAAAACCTTTGTAGAGGCATTGCAAAACGAGCTGGTTATAGAGCCATACTGCCGCCATCCGGCAAGTTACATTATGGAAGCCGCCGACGATATATCCTATTGCTTAGCCGACATAGAAGACGCCGTAGAAAAAGACATAATAACCACCGAGCTACTTTGTCAGCAGCTAAAAAGTGAATATAAAAAAGCCCTTATAAACCTAACCATTGACGACACCGAACACCTAAATTTTGTAAATAAAGCAGTAGATTACGCACTAGAGCGCGCCAACGCGCAGCCTTACAACTTTAATAGCGAATTTTTTATTTACCTACGCGTGGCCTTACTTCACCCGCTTGTAAACCACGCCGCCAAGCGTTTTATAGAGCACATTGAGCCTATTTACCACGGCGACTTTAACCAAGCCCTATTAGAAGATAACAGCCACCTACACGCCGTTACTAAAACCCTTAAACAGGTGGCACTTAAGCATGTGTTTTCTCACAAAGAGGTAGAAAAACTCGAACTACAAGGCTATCGCATAATTAACGGCCTGCTCGATTGTTATAAACCACTGCTACAACTTAACAGCGACGATTTTAAACGCGCATTAAATGGCGACTCACGATTATTAATCGAATCGCGTTTGGTTAAAAAGCTCTCTAAAAAGCACTTAAATAGTTATCAGCACGCCATAGATGCCATGCAAGAAGAGCCCGACCACTTTGCCGCTTACGAGTTTTACTACCGTTGTAGGCTAATTCAAGATTACATAAGTGGCATGACCGACCAATTTGCCTACGACGAGTACCGCAGCCTAATGGTGATTGACTAACGAGGGCGTGCTGTTGGATGGTTTTTAAAAACCTAACGCCGCGATTTAACCCCCTTAGATTGAACAAATTTTCAATCCACAAAGGTCAACACGCCCTTAGTGCCTAGATATATTTTAATTTTGCGCTTAAAATCAGACTATTGATACTTAAGCGCCGTGTTTTATGATTATTAGACTCTCTCAACTTATTTTTTGCTTTGCTTTATTTTACAGCAACCAAAGTGCTGCCTATAACGAAGCCATGTGTATTTTAATTAAGCAAGAAATGCAGCAGTACAGTAATAATAAAGCCAGTGCTAAATACCGCAGCGCCGCACGCGATTTTAAAAGAAACTGTAATAAACCCAAGCAAGTACAAACAAAACCAAAACCAGTAGAGCCGCCAGTTGTTGAACAAGAGCCACAACCACTTGCCCTTACCCCCGAGCAAGAACAACAACTGCTTGAGCAAATAACTGCGGCCGAAAAAGCTATAAAACAAAGCGCAAGCAAAGCAACTACAAGCTCTCAGCCTACAAATCAAATAAGCCAGCAAAGCTCAGAAACTAACGAGCCAGAGACTGCGCCAATTAATACAGTAAAGGATGCGCCAAGCACACCTAAGGGTGAACTTGCGCCTAATAGCAGCGAGTTAATACCTACCACTAGCCAAGCGCAGCCGGTGGCCACTGAAACAGCCCCAAAAGCAGCGCCTAAAATAGAGCCTAAAAAAGAGCAGCCAACGGTTAATACAACGCCCAAACCCGCACCTGTACTTATACCTGCGCCAGTTGCAGAGCCACCAAGTTCATTATTGTTACCAAGTTTGCTACTGCTTATTGTGGTATTAATTGGCGCCATGGTGGTTATACGTCTACGCCGCGCTAAACAAAATAAGCCCGAGCCGCCTGTTGCTCCACCGGCTACAGCCCCAAAAAATAACAACATAAGCGCAGAGCAAGCAGCACCATCCAAAACGGCTCCAGCCCCAAGTGATGAACTTTCAAAACCAGTTGTGCCACCGGTTTCGGCCTCGAGCGTGCCAGAGCCTGCAAGCTCTAATGCACCAAAAAACGAGGCAATTAACGAGCCACTGCCTGCCGATACGCAAGCCGCAGAGGCTGAGCCAGAACAAGCTAAACCAGAAGAAGATGCACCAGCACCTGAACCTAAAAAAGTAGCGCCAGAGCCAAACACCGCAGAGTTTGAAGCCGCCGCAAAAAATACATTAGCGCGTATTCAAAATGCAAAAGGCTTTGCAGAGCCCGAGGTAAGAGAGTTTAACCCAGACGCACCTTCGGTTAAGCGCACGCGTAAGCACAAAGCCGCCGCAGTAGAACAGCCAAAAGCAGAGCCCATTGAAGAAGTAAAACCACAAGAGTCTACTCTTATAAACGAACCGGCTGCGCCTAGTAACCCTATCAATGAGCCTAATACCAACGCGCATCTGCATACAGCCGATAAAAACAGTGAGCTTGATCAAACCACGTTAAATAGCGAACACGACTTTAAAGAGCCCGAAATTCGTACCTACAATCCAGATGCCCCTTTAAAACCAAGTAAAGAGCCTGCACAAGCTACAGTTTCAGCAAAACCAAATAACGAACCCACGTTAGATGCGCCAATATCAACAGCTCACCAACCACAGCCAGCTCAAGAAAAGCCAGCGCAACCAGAGCCTGAAAGTACGCCCAAGCAAAGTGATTCTAGCAACCCATTTGCAAACCTTTCGCTAGATGAAAGCTGGGACCCAAACTCAGATAAAAAGCCCGTGATTGAGGAAAAAAAGAAAGCGCCTAAATCACAAGCCTTAATAGAGGCTGAAGAACGCGCTAAAAACATGCAAACAAAAGAATAGCCGAGCAAATAAGCTTGATATTATTGCTCTAAACAAACAATTTTTAACGCAGCAAATACGCTATTTAAAGATAAAATTGCTATTACTCAATTACCAGCACAAAAAAGCGGCCACAAGGCCGCTTTGTCGTTTAAAAGTATAGAGTTGTATTAGTTCGCTTAATTATTTTAAGAATGGGAAAACGTTTTATTGCTAAAAATGCCTTGTTTAGTTGTTAAAACTAACTAGTTGTACATTGCTGTACTTTTAGCATCTTTGTATTTGTAACACAGCTAGCGCCAAGTTTGGCGGCTTAAAGTAATTAACTATTATTACGCTTAGTATTATTCGGGGGGCATGTTTTTAATATTTAAATCGTATTGTAAAATACCATCGTTATTAACCGCCACACCCGCTAATTGCACAGAGTGATTAGCAAACTCTTCAGACGCCGACAAATGCGCTAACACGCCGGCTATGTCTTCGTGTTTAGGTTGGCCGTCGGTTGCCACAATACCTGCATTACAATCGTTTTGCTTACACTCAAAGCTGTATAAAAATAGCGACTTTTCAGCAAAGCTGCTTTGCACTTTATCTAAAAACACTTGCTCTGACTGCGCTAAATCAAGCGTACTCTGAATTTGAGCAGCGCCTTCTAGTTCAGAGTATTCACCTACCTCTTGGGGAGTAATCACTATTTGCTCGGTAAGTGCAGTACCTTCTTTATTAGTTACATCGTGGCTACTTTGCATTGCTTGTATATCTACCACCAGAGGTTGAGCAGGCTGCACAGCCGTGGTGTTAGTTATTGAGTTGGGTAGATTATTTTGAGCCAAGGCGGTCAAATCGTTTTTAAACACGTACAAAGTTGCAGCAGTGATAGCGCATGCAATGAGTAATTTGTTCATAATACTTCCCTCCTTCAACCAATTTACGCAATACAATTAAGTGAAATGCTTTTTAAGTGTAGCCAATGTTAATATTATGTTTTGTTTGGGTGTGTACTGTCAATCTTTAATACTAGACAGTGCAAATTAAAAGAACAATTTTATCAATGTTAATATTTAATGAACCACTGGTAAGCTCAGCGCGCCACATTATAATGCTGGCAATAGCTACACGCTCATTTTGCAACCAAGCAGTACGTTATTTATTTGTAACAAACTGTAAAAAGCAACTCTTTTTATGACCACACCCCAAGCAAAAAGTTTGCGTTTATTGTTACTAAAACTTAAATAAAATTACCCAAAGTAAATAACCGCATAATTAAAACCGCACACAGCAGCTTTAATTTGCTAAAAGATGCAAAGATTACATAAAGAAAGGCACTAACATGTAGGCGCGAAACTTGCTCGCACAAAATGACAGGAGCGTACCTCACGTTTGGTATGAAATTTTTCGCGGCATATAAAGCCGCTGCTACTAGTTAATTGCACCACAAAGGGCACAGAGGCGCTTCGCCTACACGGAGAAAACACAGGAATAAGTAAGTCACTTCTCCTGCTCTTCTCGGTGGTGACATAATCACTTTTGAACAGAACCAATGCGCGTCTACCACTAAATTAAAATACTGTTTTGTAGAGCGAATTCTTACTTATGTGATCATTTATTAAATCACTTATGCTCTAGCTCTAAAAGCGCAGCGTCTCTTAACCTCTTTGTGAATAATTGGCTTAACTTGTTTTTCACCACCGAGGGCACAGAGGCGCTTAGCGCTACACAGAGAAAATACGGGGGTTAATTGGTCACTTATCACTGGTGACATAATCACTTTTGAACAGAACCAATGCGCGCCTACAAAGTTAAATTTTACGCTGACGTGGATGTGGTGCGTAGGCGCGATTTTATATCGCGCTTGTAGATACAAGACGTTGAGCTTGCTCACGTTAGAAATGCAGCTTCTCATTACTTAATAAATTAACACCGTAAAAGCCCTGCTTTTAAACGAAAGCAATGCGCGTCTACAAGGTTACTTCAAGATTTGCTGTTAGCACTCGATGTAGGCGCGAAGCTTGCTCGCGCTCTGTATTTTTAGTTCCCTATGTCGCGTTGGCGTTGGCAACCAAGGGGCGCAAACGCATCAGAGCGCGCAAGGTAACTTTTACCATAATTAAACTCACCTCGGCCAGTTTGTGTATTTAACTTAAAAAAACCACAAATTATGGGGCTGTCTTCTAAACCGTCAATAAATACATAAGCTTCAGAAGTCATCGTTAATCACCTGAGTCTTATTGCTTTTACGCTGTCTTGCATTATAACCGCCCACATCTGCGGCTAGCTCGTTAATTTCATCCAGCAATGAGCCTTGCAATTGAAGAACAACAAGGGCTTCAAACAATATATCGCTTTTTACTACCTCTCCTTGTTCAAGCTTTTGTACCGTGGAGCGAGATACACCAATCATCTTAGCGAACGTGCTCTGGGTATAAAGTAAAGTACGATGCTGACGAATTAAATCACCCAAGCGACGCGCCAACTTTAATGCTTGTTCAGATCTCATAAATGACTACCTAATCGGTCATTAATAAACTAATGATTAGTTTAGCGGTATTTAATATGATTGCAATATTATTTAAATAGAGACGTAATGAGCTTCGAGGAGCGGCGTTCAAGCTTACCTTAGGGGCGAAGCTTGCTCACGTTAGAGGCGCAGCTTCTCATAACTTAATAAATTAACACCGTAAAAGCCTAGCTTTTAAACGAAAGCAATGCGCGTCTAACAAAACAAGCTAAAAATTATGTGGCTTAAATGGCGTTTTTAACCATTTTGAATAGTCATGATTAAACGCAGGAAACTGTTTAAATAACATCGCGTTTAATTGATCTTTCGAAAGCTTGTTACAGGGGTTTTTCTGCTCTGCCAGCATAATATTTTTAAGTAATACTCTGCCTGATTGGGTATCCATTAAAAAATAAATTGCAGCCCAGCTACTAGCGTAAAGTATACTGCTGTCGCCTTTTTGCCACGTATTATTTAACCCGGTTAACCGATTAAGTCTAAACACGTTTTTAGTAAGCTTATTATTACGTACCCAGGTTTGATTTGGCTCTACAATAGCAGTTTGCATATTGTTATGGGTAAACTCAAAATACTCAGCAACCCCTTCATTTAACCACCTAGGCGTGTACCCTAAAACTGCTTTATTAATAGCATGCACTGCTTCGTGCACTGCCGTTCTCATGGTGTTTTTTTCGCCACTAAAATTAATAAACGCAGAGTTAGTTGCATGAAAATACATTCCTGCTGTATTTTCTGGGTTGCCGCCACTGTTCCTAATAGCGGCGTTATAAGCCCTACGGTTAGGTAATACAGTTAAGTTTAGTTTTACCTTTTTTAGAGCATGCGCACCAATAATTTGTCCATACACCTTAAATACTGTATTGAGTTTTACTTGTAGCTTTTGGTTAAATGAAGGCGGTAAATTTGGCGTGTTTAAATTAAGGTCAAAATAATCCAGTGGCTCAGAAAAATTACTCTCGTACGTTGCAACAGCAAAGCTAGGCTTGGTATCGCTAAAATGTGCAATACCCGCCTTGTCGGTCCAAGTGTATATATCACCGTTACGCTTATATTTTACGTCGCCTAATGATACATCTGTACATTGTGTTTTATCTGCTTGAGGCAAGTGATTACGCGTAGGCACAAAAGAGCTGCTGCCCGCCGGCGTTTTTATAGAGTTTACGGGTTGTACTTTAACTAAAGGCTTACTTGGCTGAGTTACGTTTAAATCGTTATAAATACGCTTAACTTCACCTATCGGGTCGTGATAATTAAACACCCGCCCTGTAAAATGATTAGCAATAAGCGCTGAGGCAATAAGCATTACAACAAACATAAATACTATGCGAAGCTTAGTATTAAACATAGTTACGGGCGCCCCTGCCATTGGGTCTCAAATACTTGCTTTTGCGCTACTCTATACTCGCTACACCAAACAAAATCGCTTGTCTCCATCCCTTTTTTACGACACCGCTTAGGCAATCTATAAAATTTAGACCACGCCTCAAGCTTAGCTTTGTTTTTATAGCTGGCACTGTGCAAGGTCATGTTTGATACCTTTTGATTGAGTAACCAGTTGGTGTTCGCCGAATGTGTAGCATGCGGGCGGTATGAGTTATTACTCTTTTTAAGTTTATTACAGTGCTTTGCCAATTGGGTAAATAACACTTTGTCGCGAGCAGTTAATCGCTCACCTTTTTTAATGCTATAACCCTGCCTAAATTGAGAGCGAATAGATTCACGCTCCTTTTCTATGCTTTCGCACTTACTTTGCATGTAGGCCTCGCCTGCATATGAGTGCGTTGAAATAAAACTAAGCAAAACTAAAATCCATTTAATCATTATTCACTCCTTTAAATAACATCTTAAATAAGTGTACCTATTTAAGGTTGGTAGCGCATTAAATATTGCCCTTGTTTTGCTTCATTAGTACTTACGGTTTAGGAGAAATTAGCCGCAGAGTTGGCTCAAGTTAAATGGTCGATGTTTAATTTTTCTTGTAGACGACCTTGCTCACGTTAGAAGCGCAGCTTTTAAACAAAAGCAATGCGCGTTTACAAGGTTACATCAAGCTTTTCTTTTAACACTCGATGTAGGCGCGAAGTTTGATCACGCTCTTTTTTTAAAGCTTCTTTTACCGCTTTAGCCATGACTATCAAATGGCCTTCTTTTTAAAAATAAGCTCTGCTGTAAATTAATTATCATTAATCAATTTCGGGCGTGGACATAATAGGAGTTATCTCTGCAGCCGCCTTCAAATTTGTTGTTAATAAAAACGTTGGAGATATTTGACTAAAAAATATATGCGATTTATTATGGTGTCGTACCCATTAAAGTAAAAGGAATTACCATGGCGATAGATATAGTTATTTGTTTTGATCCAATTACAAAAAAAGCAGTTCAATGCAAAACAGACAAAAAAGACGTTTTTTCAAAGGACAACAGCCATATAAAAAATGAAGTAATAACTTCTGGTACACCATATATCTGGCGCAAAGAATATTCTCAACTCTCAGATAACCCTACCTCAGAACAAAAAAATATACTCAGACAATTTTCGCTACTACCAGCTCAATCAAAAAGAAATATTGCAGGTATGTTACGTGATTTTGGGAGTGAAACCTTGCTTGCAATTTCTGACTTTCAAGCTCAAGTGATACCATTTTTAGAAAGTAACACACATGCTATTGTTGGTTCAGGTGCCACATCAATAGAAGCTCGCAGTTCAAAATTTGTTGCTTTGGCGGGTAAATATGAAGCATCTTTAAAAGACATTCGAGCCGCACATAAATCAGGTATGCCTAAATACCACATGCTTGCTTTAGAGCAAAAAGCACTTGCTATATTTAAAGACCTGCAAGTTAAATACCAAGCTGAATTACAGCGTTTTATGAATACTAACCGTGCAAGTCGAAGAGGTACTGTTTGGTCTAACCCTGACCGTGGTGTTCATATAGCCAAAAGTGCCAGACATTCATCTAAACTTGATATAAATAGTACTGCTGAATTAAACAAAATAAAACGCCTCGAAAATAATGCTCGTTGGCTAGGTTATGGGATGATTGCCTTCGATGCTGTTGTGCGAGGAGTTTCTGTTTATAGTGATTATAAAAATGGTGGTGACTGGCATAGAAGTATATCAGCTGAAATGGCTGGTTTTGGAGTTTCAACTTTAGCGGGAATTTATACTGCTACAGCTACAACAACAGCCTTATCGACAATTTTAATGCTAACTCCTTACGGTTGGGTCGTAGCTGTAGGAATAGGCTTACTTGTTGGTTTTGGAGCTAGCTTATATGTTAATGAAAAAGCAAAAAAGATTACTGAGAATTTATATGATAGACAACCTCTAACAAAAGAACTTTTCTAATGCCCATACTAGAAATACTATTATACAGCACTATCTTTTTCTTTTTTTATCTTATGATAATGGCTGTTTTATTCCCGCGAGTTTCAATTAAATACATTGATAATAAAATGATACTAGATGGAATAAGCTCCCCAAGCTGGGATAAAGGAATCGGTGCAAGCGCGCCATTTTACGCTATGGCTATTTTTTTTAAAAGGGCACGAAAACCAACTCCACTATTTGATGGTAGCCATGTTGCAAAGTATGCAAGACCAATAGACAAGTTTTTAGCTTTTTTGCACCTTATTTCTACTACAGGCTTTTTGTTGAGTCTATTTTCTATGATGATTTTAGAGGCTTTTTTTTACTAGGCCGACAAATTACTTATACATGTCGCATTGGCGATGGCAATCAAGGGACGGATATCGCCCCTTGGAACCCCACGGCGATGGGTGGGTTATTGCGTTAGGTGTAGGACTATATGTCGGTTTTGCTGCGAGTAATGAAATGAGGAAATTTATGAAACAAACCTCTAAAAACATATACGACAGAAAACCTATATTTGAAGGGGTATTTTAGATGCCCGCAGCGCATTTTGCGGGGTATTCTCTTATCATCTTTATGATAGGTACTTTTGCCTCTGGCATATTGTTTTCAAGAATTTCTGTTAAACATATTAATAAAAATATGGAAAAGGATGGTGTACTTCCCCCAAATTGGGATGAAGGTATTGGCGCTAGTGTTTCATTTTATGTATTTGCGATGTTTTTTGAACGCTCCCGCATTCCAACTCCGATGTTTGATGGTCGTTTTGTTGCCAAATATGCACGTCCCGTTGATAAAACAATAGGCATGATCCACTTAATTTCAGTTACAGGGATGATACTGTGTCTGTGTATTGTTTCTTATTTTTCTGGCTAGTTACCTATTAATGCATACCCATAATGTATTAAACGCACCTCTTAAACGCCAACAAGTTTTGCGTCTACAAGATATAAACACAGCTATTTACTCAGGGTTGATGATTCGTTGTAGGCGCCCAGCTTGCTCGCGCGAAAAGCTAAGCTCTTGAAATAATACAAACAATTAATAAATATCGCGTTGGCGACGGCAACCAAGGGGTCATAGCGCCAAACGCCCCTTGGAACCCTTCGACGCCCCGCAACTTCACTTATCTTCAAACACAAAATTAATATGAACGTAAACGCGATGAGCGCACAACTTTCACATCCCTGTACGCTGCCCAGTTCGGGTTTCCCTACCCTCTCGTTCAAAACTACGTTTTTCACCCATGTGCAAGCATCGCTTTACTCGCATTGCCTAAAGGGATTTAGGTACTTGGAATTTGTCGGGAACAAAATTCCGCCATGCGAGGTAATTACTCATTAATTATGTGTTTGCAGGCGAAGTCGAAGGGGGAAGTATTTGAGCTACAGCCTTAAAATTTGCAGTAGGCGCGAAGCTTGCTCGCGCGAAAAGCGTAGCTTTTAAAATAATTTACAAATATTGCGTTGGCGATGGCAACCAAAGAGAAGTAACCGCCGTGTATTCGCCGTCCATGGCGAAGTCACGGCTTCGCTTGCTTCCATGCAATCAATTACTCATCAATTGAGTCTCTTCGGGCAAAATGACGGGGTGGATTGTCTTAACAGCGGCCTTTAAATTTGTTGTTGGTATTACCGTTATGTATATTTAACTATCTTAACTGTTTGAGTAATTTTAATGGACACTAACTCACCGCCACCTCTAAGCTTCCCAAAATACCGTGATTTAGTAAAAAAGCTCACACATGGTAAATCACTACCTACTGCCATTTATTTACATAAAACTGCGTTGAATGAAGCCCTACCATCTGAGTTACTAAGCTTTATAAATACTACAATTATAAAACTTGGAGTAGAACAACCGTGGAACCTTATAAAGCTATATAAACGAGACTTAAAATTTACTCTACTTAACTACCCTGACTTTGATGAATACGCATACCCCGCACTCCATACCAGTTATACAATTGACGCCGATGAGCTAACAATAAAAACAACAAATTACAGTAGCTCAAATAATCCGCCTATTTTGCACCGTAAAGAAACCTTTGTACTACCAAGTTACCCGCTCTACCAAGTATTTAAAGATATTACCGACGAAGGTGAGCGAATAGGCCTGTACCAAAACACCAAGAGTATTGGTTTTAAACAGCAATGGGAAAACTCAATAAAGCGCAAAGGCTTTAAACTTGATGAGCAAGGCAGACTGCACAAAGTAGCTGAGTTATCAGAGCCGATAGTTGAAAATGAACCACAAACAATAAAGCGACATTTAACAGCTATAAATCGTGATAGGCTTTCTGCGCCTTTTCAAAAACTAGCAAAGTACGGTTATTTAAATGGTGATTATTCAATACTCGATTACGGCTGCGGCCTAGCCGATGACGCAACAGAACTAGAAGCACACGGGTTAAATATTAACGCATGGGACCCAGTACACAGGCCAAACGGAAATAAACAAAAAAGTGATATTGTTAATTTGGGCTTTGTACTCAATGTAATTGAAGATCAACAAGAGCGAAAAGACACATTAAAAGCAGCCTATCAGTACACACAAAAACTCCTTTTAGTATCAGTAATGCTTGCTAACGAAACTAAGCAAGAACACTTCAAACAATATAAAGACGGCGTAATCACTAAATGGAACACCTTTCAAAAATACTATAGCCAAGCCCAAATAAGAGCCTACATAGAGCAAGCCCTTAACGTTAAAACAATGGCGTTGGGGCAAGGCATAATTGCTATTTTTAAATGCCCGCAATTAGAAGAGGCGCATCATTTAGAGCTACAATTTCAAAATTATAATTGGCAACATATAACCCAAAGGCCGCAGCCAAAAGCTTTACCCAAAGCCCAGCAAAAAACCTTGTTTGAAAAACACAAAACTCTGCTTGATGATTTTTGGCAACATTGCCTGCACTTAGGCCGTTTACCTGCAAACGATGAGTTTGAACAAAGCGAAGCATTGCGTAAATACTTTGCCAGCCACAACAAAGCATTTACCTTGCTGCAAAATTACTATGAACAAAATGAATTTGAGCAAGCGCAACAAAAACGAAAACATGATTTACTGGTTTATTTTGCTCTTAGCCTATTTGGTAAACGTCAAGCTAAAAGCCATATGCCTGCAAGGCTGACGCGAGATTTAAAAGTACATTTTAGTGACTATAACCAAGCATTAGAGCAAGCAAAGCAACTGCTATTCTCAATTGCAGAGCCTGCTAATATTGGCAATTCCTGTTACCAAGCCTTTGAGCAAATTCAGCTCGGTGAGTTACACGACAATCACTCATATATTTTACCCACTCGTTACTTAAACCAGCTCCCCTCAATACTGCGTGTATACATAGGCTGTGCGGTGCAATTGTATGGCGATATTGACGACGTAGATTTAGTAAAAATACATATGCGTTCAGGCAAAGTAACATTTTTAAAATATGATGACTTTAATAAAAAACTGCCATTACTTACTGAGCGAATAAAAGTAAAAATGCTAGAGCAAGATATAGACTATTTTTACTACGGCGAGGTTTACCCCTACCAGCCCTTTTATAACAAAGTAGATTATTTACAAAAAAGCAGTAGTGAATACAAAAGCCAACAACGCTTTGATAAAAAGTTAGCTGATATGCTCAAAGGCGTAGACAAAGCAGAGTGGCCCAACTGGCCTATTTTACTCAAGGTGTTTGACTATTGGGCTGTAGAGTTGAAGGGAGATAAATTTTTTAAGAAATAAAAACTATTCATAACAAGGAACTAGGTTTTCATGCAGCTACGTTGTGATAAATAAAACAATAAAAACTGTATTTATCACGTAAGGTACGTAATAATATTACGTACCTTACGTGATGAGATTAAACTATGAGCAACCTTGAAAGCAATTATTGCTACAGCTTCCCCGCAGTTCGTGGCCAACAGGCTGGCAAACCATTTTATATAGCAACCTGCCCTTTAAGGCTTATACCTAAAATCTTCATGTATGACGAAGAAGAAGTCCCCGTAGAGCTCAGAGCACAACGTACTCTCAATAAAGGCCGCATACCAGAAATGGCTCGTTACTTAGTTGAGTCACCGCACGATTATGTATTTTCAGCTATAACCGCCTCAATTGGGGCTGAAATTGACTTTATCGAAGTAGATAAAAACAGCAACATTGGGAGCTTAAAAGTACCAATGGATGCGCAAATTTTAATAAACGATGGGCAACACCGTCGCGCAGCTATTGAAGAGGCTATAAAAGAGCGCCCAGAGCTCAGCCAAGACAACATAGCCGTATTATTTTTTGTAGACGAAGGCTTACAACGTAGCCAACAAATGTTTGCCGATTTAAATAAATACGCAGTACGCCCTAGCCCATCGCTCGGCACCATGTACGATCACCGCGATCAAGCATCTGAACTTGCTCGTTATTTAGCTTTAAATACAAAACCTTTTGCAGGATTTACTGAGTTTGAACGCTCTACAATTGCCGTTAAAAGTAGTAAACTGTTTACCCTTAGTGGCATTAAACAAGCAAACCGCGTTTTACTTGGTAAAGGGACTAAGGAAGGCTTTAACGAAGACGAAAGGCAAATTGCCGCAAAGTACTGGGAAGCACTAAATATTTATATGCCAGAATGGATACAAGTACAAAACAAACAGCTTTCGGCTGCTGAGTTTCGACAAGAGTATATTTCGGCACATGGTATTGGTCTTCAGGCACTTGCACTAGTTGGTAAAAGCTTACTAACTTTGAGCGAATCAGAAAAACAAAAAAAGCTTAAGTTAATTGCCAACATCAACTGGCTTAAAAGTAATCCTGCTTGGGCTCATAGAGCAATGCAACATGGCAGACTTTCAAAAGCTATGAGCAATATTTTCCTTACCAGCATGCAAATAAAACGTGAAATTGGCCTCCCTCTTTCGAAAGAAGATGTACAAAAAGAGAATGAATACTTAAACGCATGAAATTATTAAACCAGTACGATCTAGAAGACTACATCGAATTTATCGAAAACGAATCGTTTGCAGGTAGCCAGCTACATAACTTTGTAGCCGACACCCAACGTGTCTACATGGCTGACAAACGCCCATGGGTATTAGGTTACAGTGGCGGTAAAGATTCATCTGCCGTAATGACCCTAATTTACTTTGCATTACTTGGTTTAAAACCAGAAGACCGCCATAAGCCCGTTTTTGTAGTTGCGTCCGACACCTTAGTTGAAACACCTATGGTGGTTGATCATGTTGAAAAATCATTAAAACTAATTGAAGAAGGTGCAAAGCGCGAAGGCTTACCAATTACTTCACATAAAGTAGTGCCAAAATCAAACAATACATTTTGGGCTAACTTACTTGGTAAAGGCTACCCTGCACCAACACGTAACTTTCGCTGGTGTACCGAGCGAATGAAAATCGATCCTGTAAGTACCTTCATAAAAGAGCGCGTAAGCGAATACGACGAAGTAATTGTTGTATTAGGTTCTCGCTCACAAGAAAGCGCATCGCGTGCGCAAGTAATTAAAAAACACAAAATTGATGGTTCAGACTTAGCCGTACACACCACTTTAAGCAACGCCTTTATTTACACACCAATTGATACATGGAGTGTTGACGATGTGTGGAAAATTCTACGCCTGTGTCACTTAAAAACCGAAGAAACGCCGTACGGTACTAAAAACAAATGGTTTGATAAATACGACCTAGAATGGGAAAACCCATGGGGCGGTAAAAATCTTGTGTTATGGAACCTATACAAAGATTCATCAGGCCAAGGCGAATGCCCAATGGTTATTGATGAAACCACGCCATCGTGTGGTAACTCACGTTTTGGTTGTTGGACATGTACCGTAGTAACGCGCGACCGCGCAATGGAAAGCCTAATTCAAAACGGCGAGCAGTGGATGACACCACTACTTAAATACCGCAATATTTTATCGCGTAGTACATCGCCTAAGCTTAAAAAGAAATACCGCAATCATATTCGTCGCGATGGCCGTTTAGCGTTTAAAACCCTAAAAGAAGACAAAGAGCGCGTATTAACAGACGACTACACAACAGGCCCATACAAATTAAAGTATCGCCAGCATGCCATGCGTTTATTGCTTAATATACAAAAGCAATTTAACGACCAAGGCCGTGATGTAGAGTTAATTACCGTTGATGAATTACACGCAGTAAGGCACGAATGGTTAAACGACCCCAACGAGCCAGATTGGGACGATACCCTACCCGGTATTGTATTTGATGCGCTAGGTATAAAGCTCGACTGGACAATAGACGACTCTAACCAATTTAGCTTAACCGAAGGCCAGCTGCTCAACGACATTGCACCTAAGCATGGCGTATCGCCGCAAATGGTTAAAAAGCTAATAGATGTTGAAACCCAAATGAGTGGCCTTGCTCGTCGTACAGGTATTTTTAATCGCATTGGCCGCTTAATTCAGCAAGATTGGGAAAGCGCCGAAGTTATTATTGCCTCTAATTTAGATATTCGTCAGAGCCAAATGCGCCAAAGTAACGAAGTAAAAGCGCTAGAAGACGATCTAAAACAAATTACTGCATTGCTCAAAGCTGAGGGCATAGAATGATTTTTAAAACACTGACCCTAAATAACTTTCGAGTTTTTAACGGCCAAACCACTATAGATTTAAACCCGCGTAAAGAAGGCATGTTTGAGCGCCCTATTATTTTATTTGGTGGCTTAAACGGTGCGGGTAAAACCTCTATTCTTACTGCCATTCGCTTAGCCTTATTAGGAAAGCGTGCGTTGGGTGCTGTAATCACTAAAAAAGATTACCTAAGCTACTTAAACGAGCAAACTAATAAAACCGCGACCAAAGCCCAGCAAAATGCCGAAGGCAGTATAACGCTAAGCTTCTCTCATACTCATCAAGGCAAACATAACCTTTACGAAGTAACCCGTAAATGGCAACTTGAGGGCGATGAAAAGTTAACGCTTACTATTAATGGCGAGCAAGATACCTCGTTAAACTCAGAGCAAGTACAAGCGTTTTTACATGAAATAGTACCGCCGGGTATCGGCGATCTATTCTTTTTTGATGGTGAAAAAATAGCAGAGCTTGCAGAAGACGATACCGGCTCTTACTTAAAAGAAGCCGTACAGAAACTGCTAGGTATCGATATTATAAACCGCCTAAGCAACGACCTTGATATTTACTTAAAAGGCCTAGGCGCAGAAACTGCCGATAAAGACACGCTCAAAAAAATTAAAGCCGCAGAAGATCAAAAACACCAAATTACCCAGCAAGTCAATGCCACAAGAGATAAAGCCGATAGCATTGGTGCGCAATTAACAGAGCTTAAAAACAAAATAGCCACTAAAGAGCACGAAATACAAGCCCAAGGTGGCGCATGGGCTAAAACCAAAGATCAAGAGCAAGCAAAAGCCTCAGAGTTGATAGAGCTTGAAAAAGAGCTAACCGCTAAAATACGCCAAGAGCTAAGTGGCAGCTTACCAATGGCACTTGCGCCAACGGCAATGCAAAACTTAATTGATCAGCTAACCAGCGATCAACAAATAAAACAAGCCAAAGCATTTGGTAACGAGCTAGTACAAGCGCTACCTAATCTTGAAAATGCGCTTAATCAAAAGTTTGATGCTCAAAGCAGCGATATAATGGCAACGGTAAATAGCTATTTTGGTCAGCTGATAAATCAAACCGCGCTTGCCGAGCCAAAACTTGATATTTCAGACTCTGAATTTGCACTTATAAACGCACAAGTAACAGAGGCTTCGCAATCGCAAGCATTAATAAAAGAGCTTTCAACAGCGCTTACACAAACGCAAAATAAATTGAGCTCACTTTCAATTAATATTGAACGAGCGCCAGATGCTGCCGACTTACACGAGTTATATACAGCGCTGCGCGAACTTGAAAAGCAACGCGATGCTACAAGCAAAGAGTACATAAGCGAACTCCTTAAAGCTAAAGAATTTAAAGCTAAAGAGTTAGAGCTAGCTAAACGCTTAGAGAAAGACTACGCCAAACTTAAAAACAATCACTCAGCCGATAAAGCAGTTGAACGTGTAGAGCTTAGCCAATACGTATTACAAGACTTTAAACACGCCCTTACAGAGCTGCGTGTAACGCAATTAGAAGAGCTATTTGTAAAAGCATACCGCAAGCTTGCCCGTAAAGAAGATTTAAAGCTCTCAGCTAAAATAGACCCAGCCAGCTTTGACGTAAACCTAGTCGATGCCGAAGGCGTTATTATTAACCGAAAATCAATGTCGGCAGGTGAAAAGCAAATATTTGCCTTTGCTATTTTAGAAGCACTCGGCAAGCTATCAGGTAAAGTACTGCCTGTAGTAGTTGATACACCACTAGGCCGTTTAGATTCAAAACACCGCGATAAACTTATTAAGCACTATTTCCCAGAGGCCAGCGAGCAAGTAATACTGCTTTCAACCGATACCGAAGTAGACGAAGACTTTTACCAAGCCATTGAACATAAAGTATCTCACGCGTTCGAGATTGAGTTTAACCAACATACTAATTGTTCAACCCTGCGAGAAGGTTACTTTTGGGCAGAGCTTGCACAGGAGGCCATATAACATGCTCCCACAAACTATGTGGCTTAACAAAGCCGTTGAAGAACAACTGCAAACCCTAAAAGGTAAAACAGGCGTTACACCAAACGTAGCCGCCCGAATCGCATTTTTTCGCTCTATTGAGAAAGGCTTTACTTTCAATAAAGAGAAAGACTACAAGCTCTCTGGTAGCCTTAAACTTGATAAATTCACGTGGCTAGGTAAAACCCAAATGGTGACTGAGTTACTGCTTGAACAGCGCTACCCTGAGTATTCTGATAAAGAATTACAAACAGCTTGGGCAGCACATGTTGAGGATGGGGTTTCTGCGATAAGAAATCATAAATCGCTATTACCTTTGGTAGGTGATTTATGAAACAAGAAGTAGATCCAATAAGTGATAAAAGCAATCCTATCCAGAAGCCAACTGAAGGGTTATTAGGATGTAATACAGTAACTTTTATAACTCAACCATCTAAAAATAAAGCGATAGACTCTTTTAAATTATCTGACGCAATTACACCTACAGCATCGATATTAACCGCTCTAATCTCATTAGTATTAGCATTTAAAACTATAAAAAAATACTCAAACGATCACAAATTACAAATAGAGCAAGTAAAGTCGGAAAAAAGGAAAGATGAGGTATTAAAAGCAAAAGATAAAATTGAAAAGTTTTATGGTCCTATAAACGCTTTACTAGAAGAATCCAGCACTATATATGCACATTTTGCACTCCAAGAAAAAGAAGCACTTAAAAAACAAAATGGATATTTCAGAACTTTAAGGTTCTTAACCGAAGATGGAAACGAGGACTATAATGGAGTAGAAAGACTATCAAAACATGATAAAGAGCTATTTAGACACATTATAGATATATCAGATAAAGTGACTGTTTTAATCGAAACAGAAAGTGGCCATATTGACAATCCAGCTCTACATATTCTTCTAGGTAAATTAGCTGCCCACTATCGCATAATCAAATCTGCGTATGAGGGCAAGTTGACTGGTCAGAGTGAGTACCTAGAAAGCATCGTTTTTCCTCTTGAGATAAATGGGGCAATAAATAGTGAGATTTGTAAATTACTAGAAATTATCAAATCTGATGATCAAGAAACACTTTCACGTCCAGTAAAGTCAAAAACAATTAATTATTACGATCAGAACTATATAAGTTATTACAACAAAACAAATGATTTAGATATGTTAGATATTTATAAAAAAGTCAGAATGTATGTCCAAAATGGCTCTAATATTTTAGATGCAGGCTGCGGTGTAGGAAGGGACACTCAGTACTTTATCAAACATGGTTTTAAAGTTACATCCTTTGATGCGTCACCGAGGATGGTCGAGTTATGTAATGAATACCCATTCGCTTTTTGCGAAGAAAAATCATTTTTAACTATCAATTATCCACCTATCTTTGACTTAGTTTGGGCATGTGCTTCTTTGCTACATCTCGATGCGCTTAATTTTAAAGAAGCCATACTAAGACTTCACAGATCATTAAAGCCTGGAGCTTATCTTTATTTTTCATTAAAAAAACATATTGATCCCTCAAAGGTAGATGCAAGGGATTTTTACTCTTATAGTACGGATGAAGTTGATAAAATACTTATAGACCTTTATAAAATGGAAAAAGTTGAAACGTGGGAGTCGAACAGTAATCTAACTCAAAGTGAAATATTCGTAAATTATATCTATAGAAAACTATAAAAGAGCATACGATATGAACTATTCAGCTTTATTTTCACGTTTATTAAAAGGCACTACAAATTCTTATAAATACCTATTTTTAAAAGCTATAACGGTAAGAGTCATTAATAATGAAAAACTCATTCTTATCGATGACTTAATTCTTGATATGTTAGTTTTAGCTTGGTACCCAAGTCAGTACTTTAAACTATCTCTAGGCCTTCAAGATCAAATTGGCAATATTTTCTTTAAACAAGGTTTTAACTATAACTCTTCGGTATCAATAACTTCCTCCTCTTTTAAAAAACAGCTAAAGAAAGACATCGCTAATAATATCGATATAAGTGGAATTAGAAATAAATTAGCTGAATATGTTCAATATCGTTTATTAACTCCATTTTTTAATGAGGAGCTTAGGGGTAAAGAAGACCAAGAAAAAAAATCGGCTAATTTTTTCTCTATCTAACAAGTACTTTGAAAGTAAATGCCCTCTGTACAAAATAAATTCTGATAAAAGATCAATAGAGTTAAATTCATTGTGGTTCGATTTTATTAGAACAAATATTTCTGTTCTTGACAGTTATCAACAGCTTGAATGGGTTCATTATTTACAAAAAAACAACCCAAACATACCTGCAATTATCTATAAAACAGAGCCACCAACTCAAAGAAGCAGCTTAAAAAAACAACAAAAATTTTGGATGGAATTTATTTCTAAAAACCCAGAAGAAAAATGTATCTTTACTGGTAAGAAGTTAATAACATTAAACGTGACCATAGATCATTTCTTACCATGGTCTTTCATATGCCATGATAAACTTTGGAATTTAATACCTACAGATCGCAGTACTAATAGCAGTAAAAGTAACAATTTACCTGATCTAAGTACTTATCTACAACCATTCATTGAGCAACAGGTGAGAGCAATAAAGTTTCATGCCAAGGAAACAAAAAATTGGGAAAAATATGCTGTCACATATGTTCTTGACTTAGGTTTTAAAGATCACTTGGAACTTTTAAACGAACTGAGCTTTTCAAAAAACCTTGGTCAAATAATTGAGAGCCAATATAATTTAGCAAAGAAATCAGGGTTTAATTCTGAATGGGCAGCGCAAGCATAGATAAAAATTCTACTAAGTAAAATGAAGGCAGAATTAAAAGTTTAATTTTATCTTAAAATAAGGCTTGTACCGCCGCACGAACAATATCGCTTAATAAAGCCTTAAAATACTAAAAGGAAAAACAGGTGTTACACCCAACGTTGTAGCCATTATCTCATTTTTTCGCTCTATCGAAACGGGTTTGTATTTAATAAAGAATAAGACTACAAGCTCTTTGGTAGCATTAAGCTCGATAAATTCACGTGGTTAGGTAAAACCCAAATGGTGACTGAATTGCTTCTTAAGCAGCGCCACCCTGAGTATTCTGATAAAGAATTACAAACAGCATGGGCGGCGCATGTTGAGGATGGAGTTTCTGCGATCAGAAATCATAAAAATTTATATGGGTTAATCGGTGCTTTATGAGGAATTTTCTTTCTAAGTTTAAACTGAAAGCTACTTGATTACCTTTGGCAGCAACCAGTTTAAACTCCTGCAAGGAATTTAATTCGAACCGTCCTAATTACCTATTTCACACTGTAAATTAAATAAGATCTTCTTCAAAACATATAATGTCATCAACGAGTTTGAATGCAGGTATTTCGTTGATGAAATTCATATCCTTAGATATAAGTAAAAGTCTTAAACGGTCAAATATAATATTAGTAGGGTGCCTTATATCAGCATCATGATTAAAGGTTCCTGTTGAATTTCTACCATCATAAGGAATAAATAAGCAAACAGTCATTGGGCCTGCTTTATCAATATACCTTGCTAGCTTTGCGGGTTCATCTTGCTTTTTTATCCAATCTCGACCAGTTGCACATTGGCCAATGTACAATGGTGTAAACTTAAAATTATCGTCGCCCAAAAAAGGTGACCAGGCGATTAGATCTAGCCCACCGTCACCACTGTTCTTTTCTGAAAAGTAATGTTCTTCATACAATGTCTTTGTTTTAGTATCTTTAGCTAGTAAATCCAACTTATCAGTTATATGACCTTTATACCTTTGTTCTTGTATACCCGCTTTACCCATAATATGACATGTATCACTTTCCCTAAGATACCTTTTAAGCATGCTATTTGAAAAACGTTCGAAATCTCTTCTCACAATAGATGCATTTTCAGTACTTAAATATTTCGAACATGAACATAACAAAAGAAAAATATAAGCTTTGTGTAAATCACTGAGAAGATCTTTTAACTTTAACTTACTGCCATTTTCTATGATGAAAGGGTAGCTGTCTGTCCCATAAGCAGAGAGCCTATACATAATCACTCCTGCACAATCTTCAGAAAGAGATTTTAAATTGGCTTGTATTTTATCTGTAGGTTCAGATTCATAAATGCTTGCAAAGTCATTAAGGTCCACACCTAAATCATTATTAATTAAAGCATTCAACTCAATAAAATCAGCGTGATAATGGGTATTGAAATATGGATCAGATGGTGGACTATCCATTTTTAAGAGTAAATCAGGCATTAAGCTTTTCTTTCATTTATAGCTGATGACAAGGTTGTCACTATATTCTTTATCTGCTTTAGTAACTCTAAATCAGTTTCACCAAATTCATCAACTTTGTATGATTCTGATAACGCATTTTCCAAATATTCGTGAGCTGTTTTAATTTTGTGGTGAAATGAAATAGCATCAGTAAAGAGAAGCGCCTCTGCAGCATTTATATCATTGGTTTCAATAAAGTAATTTTTAGTCTTTTCATTCGCTAAAACGTTATTTAGCATTGTTAAATGACGGCTATCACCAAGTAAGACCGTTTTATTCTTACTATTTTTTTCAAAAAACCAATGAATTAACAATTTGAAGTTTTCTTGATACTCGCTCTCTGAATTCAAAAGACCTAATGGGTCTTCTATTTTTGGAGATACTCCAATATATGAGCAAATATGCTCCCGATTCAAACTATCCATTAAATAGTTGAAGTACAATGTATTCTCATTTAAGCCTGAAATATTGTAATAATTATCTTCTTCAATTTTATCAAATAAATTTAAAGCGACTAAAACTCTTCTTATATAATCAGCTTTACTGCCGATCATTTTAGCCAGTTCTCTATAAGTATTTTCAATGGTAATATCACCTAGCCCTGGGATCAATCCTCTTAAGTATCTTGCCTTAGCTAATAAACTCCATTCTTTAATACCAGTAATATGGCGGAATCCTAAGTATTTATTAACTTCATTTCGACTGGGAAATTTAATGCATGGGATTGAACTAGGTCTTTTATCTGTAAGTTCCATAACACGTGAGATACTTTTTTTCATTTTAGTTGCTATATTCGGATCCTTGAGAAGCTTTAATGAAGACAACCTTCTATTTCCTTCAACTACGATGTTTTTTCCATCTTCTTCAACAATTAATAATGGTTCACCTGGGAAAAAACCATTAGTTCCTATTGCAAGCATCAACTCAATCAATGAAGCATCTTCAAGCATCCAGTTAATAATCTCTCTAGTATCTGAATGCTGTAGTGAGCGCGGAAGCCTAGGATTATTGAGATCTAAGTGTAAATCCTCTAGAGCAATTTCTTCGTACTTTTGATTCATATTTTTCTGCTTAAATTTTAAAATTCGATATAAATAATATCATTAATTAAGTTTTGGGTAACTGCTCAAGTCCATAAAAGCGACAATCAATATTATCGCATAGAATCGTGTGACATTGAGCTAAGCAATTTTAATACTTAATGCCCCGTATTAAAACATAGAACAACTCCGCAAGTAGCTCAATTAGCGTCATGTAGTAACTCCCAAAACGCTTTATCTTTAATACGCTTGATCTGTTTTTCACCATCAATATAAAGGCTGGTGTGCTTTTCAAGCTCGCGAATATTTTTCATCAAGAGTTCTTGCTCTGACTTATCATCTTTGTTGAATATACCTTTAATATCTTGGGTTTTTATTTGCGCTACGCGATGCACAATCCAGCTTAAAATATACGCTGAATAGTCGTTTTCACTGGTTTTAAAATGTGTAATATCTTGGGTTGATAAAATAACGCCCACGCCATATTCACGGCCTTCTTTTAATATTTTGCGAAGGCTTGGGAAGTTTTGCGACATGAAGTTATCGGCTTCATCAACTAGCACTAATTTAGTAACCTGCCTAAAGTCGCCTTGCACTTCTGGTTTGCCTTGTTTTTGCATTTGCGAGTAAAACAAATCGAGCGTAAGCGCGACAATGAGGTTTTGAATTTCACTAGGGTAACCTGCAAGCTCAATCACCGTTATGCCGTCAATAAGCTCATAGAGGCTAGTCATTTTTTCAGGCTGGTTTTCAAAAATTTTGAAGCGAGCTAGCTTAGATAACGCTGCATAAAGTGAGTCTTCTTCCACTTTTTCTTGGTTTAAAAATAACTGCCAAATATCTTCAATAGTTGGAGCTGGTTTCGACCATGTACTTGGGTTTTCAGAGCTAATTCCAGCCAAGTCATAAGCATCTAAAATAATGTTTTCTAGTTTGAGTTGCTGCTTAGGCCCTAGGCCATATGCTTTAGACATTGTTTGTGAGAAACCTGCCGCAGTATGAATCGGCAGCATAGGTGTATCACCAAATAAACTCAAAGGATTATATGGAAGCTTGAACAACTTATACTTTTTAGCATTAGTCGCATCAATAAACTTATCGTCTACGTAATCCGACTTGTAATCAAAAATGAGTATACCAATTGGTTTGCCATCAACATTATTGTGCTGATTACGATAAAGCTGAGTCACTACCGATTTAGTACACTGGGTTTTACCCGTGCCCATAGTGCCGATAATACCCGAGTTGGTATTCATAAATTTAGCAGTGTTGGTCGGCTCCCAGTAAACAGGCTCATTATTCTGCATAACATGCCCAACTAGTACTTTTAATGAGTCTGTTGACGTTGGCTTTGCAACAATGTTTGATGCTGCTTCTTCGGCAACTTTAGGTAAAGGCTCACCTATGGTTTTTGCTGCATCAGGATCCACTTTTTCGATAGGCTTTATTGGTGTCACGCTACTTTTATATACTGCTTCACCTTCAAGAATATATTGCTCGGGTATATAACAAAGCTCACTACTTTGAATATTGCTAAGTAATGTTTGCAAAGGCGTGCTTATAAAACGGTTTAAGTTAGCGCTTGGTAGTATGATTTGCAGAATATCGTCTTCAACGGTGTATTCTTCTTTGGCAAAATCGGCGTTTTCAAAAAATGCCATCATAAAACCTTGCGGGTAGTCAGCTAAGTCAGCTACTTGGTAATCACCTTGTAACCACCACTCACGATTATTTTGTAGTTCGTTAAAGTAATCATTCTCGTAGACTTTATATAATTCAAACTTATCAACTTGCATCAATACTTGACGAATAAACAAGCCTCGGTATAAATGCCCTGCGAGATCGTCACGGCCAAATAAGTTTTCAACTAAGTAACGCTTAAGCTCTTTAGCTTGTTGTATGCCTTTGCCATGTGTGCGCTTTTTACCAATTTTAACTTCTAGCGGTAGCAAGTACATGTTGCTGCCTTTAAAGCCAACAAATAAAACGTCGTCAGAAATTGCGCCGCTTTTTATGTTTTGAGAATAGCGCGAGAAGTCGCTATCACTCATTTTTAAGCCAATATTACCTGCTACACGGAGCATTTCGGCCACACTCATTGGCACCCATGTGATATCGCTTTGATGCAGCAAGCAGTTTACGTATTTATAAGCACCTATTATGCTTTTTTTCTCTTTGCGGTCGTTGTCGTTACTGGTGATCATTTTGAGTAACCATTCACCATTAAACGCATTAAACTCGTCTATTAGGCCTTTAATTCCTTGCGAAAGTACTTGGTCGTATAAGTCTCGGCGCTTGGTAACAGTTATCGCATCGTAATTTGCAGAGTTAGTAAAGTTATCTGAGTAGTGAATAAGTACCGCATCTTTTTGGCCTTTAAAAAACTCAAGTGTCACTTTAGGGTCAATAATCACCGTCCAGACTGAATTTTCATAAACGCCTTCAAGCAGCTCTGACAGCTGCCCAGCCACTTTTAAACCTAAACCATTACTAGTTTCGTACTTTTGCCCGCACCATGCCGCTTTTGCCAAGCTGTTAAATTGACTGCTTAGTTTTAACGGAGCTGTGCTATTAACATCGAGTTTATTAAGACCAAAGGTTGTAAAGTACGTATTTTGCTCTTGATATGCGGTTTCGCCAGCTAATAAGCCATGGCAGGCAACGCCTGTTTTTTCGGTGAGTACATCAACAGGTACTGGCTCTACTGTTGTATCGTTACGTACAAAGCTAATGTGTGCATAGTTAAATGTTGGCTCTTGTGCATTTAACTTAAACTTACTGTACGTTATGCGATTTTTAAGCATATCGGCGATAGCATCGGCTTTGTCTTTTTCGCTACCGAGCTCTGCTAACTCTTTTAGTTCGTCGTAACTTGGCGCATCTGCAAAATCATCAAAGTAAGTACGTTGCAGTGATTTGTCGTAAATATTTACGTGAATGCGGTTTGCTTCGTCAGGGGATTTCTTTTTTAGGTAATCAACTAAGCCTAAAAATAGCGCGGTGTTGTTACCATTATTGATAGAGTTAATATAAACGGTTTCTTTACCGCCTTTATCAAAAAGGACATCAAACGCTTTTGTAAACTCACTTGTTTTTTGCCTTACTAATGGGCGTACATATTCAAGTGCTGCTTTTTTGTTAGAAACTAGTTTGCACCACATACGGTTCTCGGGCACAGCTTGGTTGTATGCAAAGCCGTCTGTTGCATGCCATACAAATGGTAATAAGCCTTCTGCATTTAAACGTTTAATTGTGGCATTTGGTAACGTATTAAAGCTATTGTCGTTTTCATCACTCGCACTAGTAACTAATTGGGAAAAGTATGCGAGAGTTAACGGGTGAAGCGGCGTTATGTATTCTTGCTCGTCAAACTCAGCTATACCTATATTTACCAGCATATTCGCTTGCGGAGATAACAGCGATTTGGTTTCTAATTTATCAACTTGCGCTAAGTAGCACTCAACAACTTTATTTGCTAAACCTAAAAACTCGGTTCCCCACGAGCAAGTGCTTATTAGTGCTTTTCGCTCGTCTAGGTAATCAAATAGTGATTGGTAAGCTACAAATAGATCTGGGAATGCGCTTTCAATATTGTCTAATGTAACTTCTGGCCTACCAACAGTTTGTGTTGCAAGTATGCGCTCATCTTGTAGTTTTGCTTCCCAATTTAATAGGGTTTTACGCATACCAGTTGGGTTTAAGTCTTTCCCGTCAATAACGACTTTTTCTTTCGCGCGATTGTATAAGCCGTTAAAATTATCATTGTATAGTCGGTTAAACAGGTTGGTATCAAGCACTAGTGGTAGGCTTAATGTATCTGACGAAACAGCGCCATCTACTTCAAAATTAAGTACATGCGATCCACTTTGAACTGCAAAGGTTAATGTGTCTGTTTCATTGGCAAACTGTGCAAAGTCGACAACCTGTGTTTGGTCAACCAGGAAAGTTTGGTTTGATTGCGTAACTTTTGCAGGAGTTCCTTGTTCAGCAATCTGTAAAATCCCTGCATTTGTTTGCAAAGTTATAAGTTGCTTACGTGGTACGAGCAAAAAGCTATCAGCTAAATCATCAAGATAAAAAGCGCCCTTTGGAATAACTAACACTCTGTATTTAAAACGCTCTTGCGGTTTTTCGCGTTTAAAATCAACACTAAAATAAAGCGGTTGATTATTAAACGTTCCCGAAATTTCAGCAATGCTACGTTTGTGAGACCGATTATTTACATCAAGAGTAATTTGTTCTTTAGTGTGCTGTAGTTTTAATTCATTTTTTTGAATTTTACCGCCCACAAAGCTCGCTTCAATTTTAAAGTAAGTTTTATCTGCGGGCATTTGAATGATTAAATGGCGCTCTTTTTTATTCTCGCGTGCTATAAAGTCTATATCTGTGACTATTTCACTTTCAAACGACAGTAGGTTTTCTTTATTGTCTCGGCGCTCTTTTATAATTGCGCCAAAATCAAGTTCCTCCCAATTTTGGCCATCTGCAAAATGAGTATTTACAAACTTTTCGCTAAGTTCTAAATCGCCCAGCTTTTCGACAAGCTCTTGCGGGTACTTTTCAACAATTTCGCTAATATTGCCGTATAACTGGTGGTTTTGTGATAGACGTTTATCTATCTGGTCTGTATCGTCCCAGCTTACAATTGTGTTGTCGTTAAATAATCCTAATTCGCTGAATTGAATAACGCCATCTTCTAGCGCATCATAAAGTTCGGTAAAACCGAACATAGTTGCGCCGTCTTCGATAATTAGTTTAAAACGGTGATCGAGCAGGCACTGCGATACTTTATCAGTACCGCTTATTGACGAAATAAGCTCACTGAGTGATTTTTTGATTGTTGAGGGATGCCAAACTTCACCAGCTTTACCTATGTCACGTGCTGAATTAATTAGCGTATCTAAATAAGAGTTGTGGATAACGAGTAATACACAGCCTTTTAAAGGGCCGTCTTGAGCTGATACTAAATCGCGTAAATGTGAGATAAAGTTTTCACTCAGCCCTTGTGCGCTTTCACTATGTACAACTGGTATTAATGTAGTATCGCCAAAAGTTATAGCGGGTAGTGTTTGATCTATATCATTCGTTTTCAATTCAACACTTGTATCTGCCTTATTAAGCATTGCATGATAAAGCTTTAAACTATTATCACTATCTGGCGAGCGAAACTGAAAGCGGCTTTCACCTTCAAAACCTTTAGTTGCCCACAGGCAAAAGTGCTCAACTAAAAAGTCTTCATATAGTTTTTTTGACATAAACTGCATCTCCGCTATCACTCATTCTTTCTACGTTACCCATTCTTTCAAACAAATCGATTAAGCATTCTTCACTGCTTTTATCAAAAAATACACCACGTTTTTGAAACTCAATTAACAACTCATGGAGCCTTAACTTTTCATTTTCACCAATACACAAATTAGTAAGTAATAGTAAGTAATCTTGGTTTAATACTAAAAATGAGCCTGCTCGGCGGCGGTTTTGTTCAAATGGCTTAATTAATGTTTCTCTTGTGGCTTTTACAAAGTTGTTAAACGCTGTCTCGCGTGTTGTACCCTTTTTAAACTGTTCAACAAAAAGCTGGGTTAAATGATTAATAGATTCGTCTATAGTGGTTGGCTGTTTCTGCTGACTCGTTAAATTTCTATCAATATAAAATTTATTAGCATAAGAATTTAATGCCTCAATGTCGGTATCCTTAATCTCATCGATTAACTGCCACAGAGGGCTAATAGCTGTTTTTGTATCTTGTAAACTTTCATTTAATGCTAAATAAGGAAACAACGCATAACTAGACTCAATAACTTGCTTGTGTCCATGTAACTGCAATTTAGTGCGCTCTTTACTGGCTTTTTCACTATCTAAAATAAAGTAGCAAGGCTTTACCTCAGGCTTTTGCGCCCAGCCTTTTATATTTAGCGACAATTGCGCCGTATACAAAAAGCCGTACAACTTTAAAAAGGCCTTAATATTTTGTAAAAAATGCTCTGGATAGCTAACTAAGAATTTAAGATCTTGCTGAAACTGCTCTGACAAAAAAGGCAGGTAAGCAATATGTTGCTTGCGTATTTTTTGATTTTTATTAGTAACAAGTGGTGAGTCAAAAACTTTTTTTACTTCTTGTTCTAAAAAATTAAGCTGCGCTTTTGGTGCATTAGCGACTTCCACATCGCCCATTAAGCTATTAAATAATGACGTAAGCCGCTCATCACCTGAGTTACTTTTATCTGGGTTTAATACTTTCAACACTTGCATCTCAGGCGCTATATTTAAGACCTGCTCGTTATCAAAGTACATTTTTTCGATAACATGCCAAAACGGTTCGCCATCTAACTTATTGGTAAAATGCGTTTTACAAAGCTTTTTAAAGTCGTCGAGTGACTCAATGTTTTTTTCCAGTTTAAGACTGTGGAGAGACTTGATGAAAAAACCAACTACAGTTTCCCAATCATACTTATTATTAGCGCTATTAGCTGAAACAGGGAAATAACTAGCTGCACTATTATTTTTTGGTTTTAACTCTTTTAATAATGGCATTTATTAACCCTCACTAACCATAATGTCTTCATCATCAAGCTCTAGATGATATTTACCATCTACACCTGTAATGACTATTTCTTTGGCGGCCTTTGCTTGCTGTACAATTTCTGCGGCTAATTCATCTAGCAGTATTACCGAATTTTTGTCATGCTTATTAGGTCGATAACCATTGTTGATATTAATCAGTAGCGACAGAAGGTTAATATTAATTGGCAACTTAAACTTTTTATCCTGCAGCTTTAAATGCGCATTAAAAAATGCACTACTGGTGGTCGAAGAGTTTGAAATAGATTTAGAATCCATAGTGAGATCTGCTGGCGCCGCAATTTGGTAATTGCCAAAATCAGACAGTAAAAAGAACTTTTTACCCAATTTTGGTGCGTTACGGTTTATATAGGTGCGAATAGCCGCAATTAGTGTATCTCTATAAAACTCTTTTAAGTTATTTTTTTGACTGCTATCGCCATTGTAAGCTTTATGTAGCTGGTAAATAGAAATGTAACTTTCGATTAGTCCTTCGTTGAAGTCATCTGTAAAATTATAATGATAATTATTAGCGAAATCGTCGTACTTAAGTAGGTAAAATAAACGTAAGTACTGCTCACCGGTATCAATATTAGTAATACCTAACTGGTTTAATGCATTCTTGAATACATCAAACTTCCCATCTGGCAAACCAAGATCGTAAGCAAGAATAAAACGATCAACTTCTTTGGTGCGAAAGTGTGCTGGGTCAAAATTTTCAATTTTATTTGCAAGTTCGTTATCTCCACCGGCAAATAAGTTGTCGAATAAATATCCTTCACCGAGTAAAAGCTCGTGCATAAAATCGAGTAATGCACGCGCAGTTAAAAATTGATCTCGCATTAAACGCGCTTTAAGAAGCAAATCAATAATCACTTTTTGAACAGAAGGTAGACTAAGTAATTCAAAGTTTGCTATTAACCGCGAGGTTGATGGATCAAGTAATTGAGCTTTTTCTTTTTCAAGAAGTTGTCTAATAATATTATCTTTGGGTTGAGTGATTCTTTGTAATAGCTTTTCTGCAAAATCACATTTATAACCATCTTCACCTATTTCAAATTTTGGATAGTCTTCAAAGTTAATAAAAATAGCAGTGTCATCTTGGGTATTTTTATTTTTAAGGTATTCACTAATTTTGCTACGTATTAATTGATTTTGACCTTCTTCAGCATAATTACCTAGCATACCAGCGTTTATGCCAACAACTAGGGGTGAGTTTGAAGCTTCAAACTCATTAAATACTTTATCTAATGTTTGAATTGCTGTGCCATGGGGATCAAAACTGTGAGTAGCATCTAAATGAAATTTTACTCTAGAGCCAAAATTAACTTTAGCTTTAGTTAATAGTTCTGATTTACCGTCGCCACTACTACCGCATAAAAACAATATTTTTTTATCGTTTGCACCAAAAGACGAGATAGCTTTGTTTACAGCAGTTTCGATTGGCATTTGAATATACAAGTATGACTTTACATCATCCAAAATATTTTGATTTGTAGAGCTGCGCTCTGTAGACACAGCATAAGGGGATGACTTTGATAAGACGCTGAGGGCTTCTTTCAACCGCATAATAATATTCCCAATACAGAGCGGCTTTATTAAACCGCTCCTTGGTTTGTCTGTTTAAAACTAACTTACCGTTAAGTTAGTATTCATTTAGAAACAATTTACATGATAAAGCTTTAAAAATATAGGCTTTTTAGGTAGATACGGTATGAAAATAGTACGCCTATATCATTAATTATTGTGATTGCTCAAATTATCGATAATACGTGCTCATTATTTAAACTTTGTTTATAAACAATAAGCTACTATTGAATATTACCAGTATTATTAGCAGTAGCGCTTTAGCATAGTGCTGTAGTTAGCAATAATTATCTCCTTAAAGCCTTAACCCTCACCTTTTTAGATACATTTTTTTACAACTTTAATGATTCCTTCACCATTATATTATTTTGCTAGGTTATACTGTTTTAATAACGTACAAAAAAAGCTTACCTCAGAGTCTTAATGGATAAATTAATAACCTTATTATTGTGTGTGTTGTTTAGTGCCTCTTGGGGTGTGTTTGCCTGCGAAAGAACGCTTAGCGTTGGCGCGCATGATGCTTTTTGGCCGCCTTATGTAATGGGCATTAGCGGCCAGTTACAGGGTAAAGAGGTGGATGCGTTAACTATTATTTTTAAAGACTCGCCTTTTTGTTTTGAAATAAAAATGCTGCCTAATTCTAAACGGGCTTTTACCGAGCTGCGCCATGGCCGAATAGACATAGGCTGGGCGGCAAGTTACACCAGTGAGCGCGCTAAATATGCTCATTATACAAAGGCCTACCGCACCGAGGTTATGCGTTTATACGAAAACAAAAACAATCAACACAAGGTTAAAAACTTAGCTGATATTTTTAACCAAGGTTTAACCATAGGCGCTAACTTTGGTAGTTATTATGGCGAAGAGTTTGAGCAGTATAAAAAAAGCCATAAAAAACAAATAGAATACACCAGCGCAACCAGTAAGCGCTTTGAAATGCTTAATAAACAGCGTATAGATTACGCAATAGAAGACGAGCTAGTAGGCAATTATTTAAGTAAGCGTGGTAACAGCTTAATGAAGGCGCCTACCATACCCGCTATTAATAAAGACCAAATACACTTAATGCTGAGCAAAAGAACAGTTACGCCTGATGAGGTTAAAATTATTAACGCGCATATAACTAAAAATAAAGCGGCACTTAAGGCGCTGTTTGAATGAATGTTTTGAGCTGTACGCGTGTGTTTTTATTGATGTGGGTAACGTGTTTGGGGTTATTTAGCGCTAAAGCCCAAGCATGCGATAAAACCATTAATGTAGGCACCAACGAGCGCTACTGGCCGCCATATGTGGTACTAAAAAACAATACGTTAACGGGTATTGAAATA
Organism: Pseudoalteromonas sp. Angola-4; assembly: GCF_028599265.1. Classification (NCBI taxonomy): domain Bacteria; kingdom Pseudomonadati; phylum Pseudomonadota; class Gammaproteobacteria; order Alteromonadales; family Pseudoalteromonadaceae; genus Pseudoalteromonas; species Pseudoalteromonas sp. Angola-4. The sequence goes on from NZ_JAQREK010000025.1 coordinate 37,362, forward strand.
GATATAATTAAAACCATTTTTAAAGACTCCCCTTTTTGTATAAATTTTACGTTATTACCTAACTCCTTACGTGCCTTAGAAGAGCTAAAACACGGCCGTGTAGATTTAATGTTTGCAGCAAGTAAAACCCGCGAGCGCCAAGCTTATGCCCATTTTAGTTTGCCTTATCGCGAAGAAGTAATGTTGTTGTATAAACATGCTGGCTCAGCAAATATTAGTTCGTTAGAGCAGTTATTTAAAAAAGGCTTAACAGCCGGCGTTAATCGCGGCAGCTTTTTAGGGCACACGTTTAAAGCGTTAAGCGATAAATATAGCAAGCAAATAGTACTTACCAGCGATGCCGATAAACGCTTTGCTTTATTAAATAAAAAGCGGGTAGATTTTGTAGTAGACGATTCGTTAGTGGCGCACCATTTTGCTAAAAAATACACGGCTATTTTACCCGTTGAGCAAGTAGCGCCTATTAACGTAAATAATGTGCATTTTATGATGAGCAAAAAAACGATTACTTTAGAAGAAGTTAACACTATTAATGCGCATATTGTAAAAAATAAAGCGGCGCTTAAGGCGTTATTTAAGTAATAATACCAACCCACATTAATACTTAATCATTTTCAGGGGCTAAATGTGTCGCTATCTGCATTAAAAAATTCTCATTTAGAACAACTAAATAGCGATTTTTTTGCCTTGCTATCAACACGTTTATCCATCCTCAAAATAGATCACTTAATTATGCGGATTGGTATAAAAGGACGTTTTATGAAGATGTTTCTGTTAGCGTTTATAGTTTTGGTGGCGCAATTTAATGCGCTGGCATGCACTAAAACGCTAAAAATGGGCACCAACGAAACCAACTGGGCGCCCTATTTAATTAAACAAGGCGATGCCTTTGTAGGCGCAGAGGTAGATACGGTTAACGCTGTTTTTAAAAATTCGCCTTTTTGTATTGAGTGGGTTTATTTTCCGAGCTTATCACGGGTTCAGCAAGAGCTAAAAACAGGCCATATTGATATTACCTTTGCAGCAAGTTATACAAAAGAGCGCGCCGAGTACTCTTATTTTACTGATGTATATCGCGATGAAGTTATGCTGCTTTATAAGCATGAAAACGCCAAAGATGTAATTAACTTAGCGGCGCTTTTTGAACGTGGCTTTATTGTTGGCGTTAACAGAGGCAGCTTTTTTGGCGCTGAGTTTGAAAAAATAAGAAAACACTACCCCAACCAAATAGTACTTACCGCGGATGCAAATACGCGCTTTGGTATGCTTAACAAAAAGCGAGTTGATTACGTGATTGACGACTCTGTTGTCGCAAAATATTTTGCTAAGCGCTACAACACCATTTTGCCGGTAAAAACGGCGCCAGCTATTAATGTTAATGGCGTACATTTTATGATGAGTAAACAGTCGGTCACGCTTGATGAAGTAGCTGTAATTAATCGCCTTATTAAAAATAATAAAGCGGCCATAGAGCGCATTTACAAACCCTATTAACCCGCGGCTTTACACTTATATAGATTCATAGCCCAACGTGCTGCCATTTTAGGTATGTATCTTTTAACTTTCATTACCATGGGGGGATCTGTATAATTCGCCAGCTAATTTACCCTATTGCTTGGTCTTGTTTGTGGCGTTTTGCTGCAGTTGGCCCCTGTCAGTACTCATTCTAGGACTAACTTTTTGATCTCCACCGCAAATATTACGATGCAGTTTGGCGCAGAGCCGTTGTTTGAAAACATTTCAGCTAAATTTGGTAACGGTAACCGTTACGGTTTAATTGGCGCTAACGGCTGTGGTAAGTCGACCTTCATGAAAATTTTAAGCGGTGCGCTTGTGCCAAGTGCGGGTAATGTGTCGATTACACCGGGGCTTAAAGTAGGTAACCTAAGCCAAGACCAGTTTGCGTTTGAGCAATACAGCGTTGTAGATGCCGTAATTATGGGCGACGTAGAGCTTTGGAAAGTAAAGCAAGAGCGCGACCGTATTTACTCATTACCCGAAATGAGCGAAGAAGACGGCATGAAAGTGGCCGACCTTGAAAGCGTTTTTGCCGAAATGGATGGTTACACAGCCGAAAGCCGCGCTGAAGAAATACTATTAGAAGCGGGTATAGATAAAGAGTTTCATTATGGGTTAATGGCAAACGTTGCCCCAGGTTGGAAATTACGTGTGCTTTTAGCGCAGGCGCTGTTTGCAAACCCAGACATACTGCTACTCGATGAGCCAACCAATAACTTGGATATTCATACCATTACGTGGCTTGCTAATGAGCTTAATAAACGTAAATGCACCATGATTATTATTTCCCATGACCGCCACTTTTTAAATTCGGTATGTACACACATGGCCGACATTGATTACGGTGAGCTGCGTATTTACCCAGGCAACTACGAAAAGTTTTTAGAAGCGGCGGGCTTACAGCGAGAGCAATTATTAGCCGAAAACGCTAAAAAGAGCGCTGAGATTGACGAGCTTCAAGACTTTGTTAACCGTTTTGGTGCTAACGCCTCTAAAGCTAAACAAGCCAGTTCGCGTGCTAAAAAAATGGATAAAATTAAGCTTGATGAAGTAAAAGCGTCAAGCCGTATGAGCCCATCATTAAGTTTTGACGAAGGCAAAAAAATGTATCGCCAAGCGCTTGAAGTTAATAAACTTGGCCACGGTTTTGATGGCGAAACATTATTTAGCGGCGGCGACTTTTTACTAGAAGCTGGCGCGAAGCTTGCGGTTATTGGCGAAAACGGTGTGGGTAAAACTACCTTTTTACGCTGTTTAGTAAACGAGCTTAAAAGTAATGAAGGCGAAATTAAATGGTCTGAAAATGCGACCTTTGGCTACTGCCCGCAAGACAGCACAAAAGATTTTGATAACGATTTAACGTTATTTGATTGGATGTCGCAATGGCGTACAGCCAAGCATAACGATTTAATGGTTCGCGGCATGTTAGGGCGTTTGTTGTTTACCGCCGACGATTCAAACAAAAAAGCGCGTAACTGTTCTGGTGGTGAAAAAAACCGTTTGTTGTTTGGTAAGCTAATGATGCAAGACGTAAACGTACTTGTAATGGACGAGCCAACCAACCACATGGATATGGAAGCCATTGAAGCGCTAAACAATGCACTTAAAGATTTTGCGGGCACGCTTATTTTTGTAAGCCACGACCGCGAGTTTGTATCGTCTTTAGCAACACGTATTATTGATATTAAAGACAAGCAGGTCATTGATTTTCAAGGTACGTTTGACGAATACCTAGCAAGCATAGAAGAGAAAAAAATCGCTTAAGTTGTAGCAGCGATTTTATATCGCGTCTGTTTTAGGTTTAAGCTTTTAGGTTTAAGCTTTTAGGTTTAAGCTTTTAGGTTTAAGCTTTTAGGTTTCAAAAACTAAAAATAATGCCTAAACCATTTTAAAAAGGTGCTGTTTAGCGCCTTTTTTTGTGGGTGTATGAATATGCGGGCGCGCATTGTTTTAGCCATAATAAGCTAAACCCTGCTCTGTAGACGCACAGCTTGCTGGCGTTTTAAAAGCAACGCTTTTACCTAAGTGTAACCACCTTTTCCAAAGCCATGAGAAGCTACGTTTCTAACGTGAGCAAGCTCAACGTCTACAAGTCAAACTAACGCCGGAGCTAACCTCTACCTTGTAGACGCACAGCTTGCTGGCGTTTAAAAGCAACGCTTTTACCTAAGT
>NZ_JAQREK010000026.1:0-40713 GCF_028599265.1 Pseudoalteromonas sp. Angola-4
TGCCGAACTCAGTAGTGAAACGAAACAGCGCCGATGATAGTGTAGCATTTGCTATGTGAAAGTAGGACATTGCCAGGCTCCAAATACAAGAAAGCCCGACTCGAAAGAGCCGGGTTTTTTTACGTCTGCAGAAAAGTGAAATACATGTCTTTACGTAATATCACCACTTCCGTAGCGTGGGTTGAGTATCACGAAACCCGCGGATAAGGCTCGCCCCACCAATCACAACCCATTTTACATATAGCTAAGTAGCAGTTTGTTTCTGTATTTAAGCTTTAAGATAAACAATATTTATTCAACATAGCTAGATTACAAATATAATTTTGCTTTGTTACTGGCTTTGATTTAGGATCAAAATAGTTTAAAACCAAGAACTAATAGCCAGTGTATAGATTATTAATTAGTGCCATATCATTTATATTTTGTTTCTCTGTGTCGGCAGTTGAAGTAACTGATCTGTATCAAGATATATTAAAAGTCGATGATAAAAGTCGAGACACGCGTTTAGCCGCTAGCCGCAAAGCATTACTCAATGTTTTAGTAAAGGTAAGCGGGGATGAATCTGCTGATCAAAATAAGCTTGCTCAACAACGCACCAAAAACATTTCAGATTACATGCTCAAGTTTGAATACGACGAAAAAGCAAATGGACAGCTTAATCTAGTTGTTAAATTTGAAGCGCGTAAAATAAATGAATTAATTAAAGAATTAAATTTACCTCTTTGGGGCGTCCAGCGCCCATTAGTTGCTATTTGGTTAGGTATTGAAGATAACTGGCGTAGAGAGCTTGTTACACAAGAAAGCTATCCTCAGTTAGAGCAGCTTATATATGACAAAGCGGGTCGACGTGGTTTACCCGTTGTAGTGCCACTATTAGATTTACAAGACAGACGTTTGGTTGGCATTCCTGAAGTATGGGGTAATTTTTCAGAGCCTGTTGAAGAGGCGTCGCGCCGTTATAGTGCAGAGCGAAGCATTACAGCAAGAATGTATCAAGAACCCGACAGTGAAACCTGGATTTTAGACTGGCGTTTTACTAATGACGATTTATTTGATTCGAACCGTCTTGAAGGTGATAAACAACAAATAGTAGGCCAGATGATAGACAGCTTAGCGTTGGGATTAGCCAATGAATACGCTATCGACCCTAACGCGTATTATGAACAGGCAGCGGCTACGCTTACCTTAAAAGGCACTCAAAGCTTTGTCGATATTGAACTTGCAAAGCGTCGTCTACAAAGTTTGAGTGTAGTGACGCAAGCAACAATAATGCGCAAAACCCCAGAATTTGTTGAGTTTAAGCTTAACCACACCGGCAGTGTAGGCGATCTTAAAAAAGGCCTTGGTCTTGATAGTGCCTTTAGAGATTATGTTGACCCTCGCGCATTTTACCATGTTGTAGACAAAAACAGTCTTGAGTATCAGTGGGTCGGTGAGTAATGCTAAGTGCTGAGCCAATGCAAATGGCACTACCAGTCACCTTACCTGACGATGAAACATTTGCATCTTATTTTGGTGGGGAAGACTCTTTAGAGGTAAACCACCTTAAAGCGAGCTTCTCAAAGCTTGCCAACAAATTTCAGTACACTTATTTGTGCGGCTTAGGCGATTCTGGTAAATCTCACTTATTGTACGCAACCTGTATACAAGCCCAAGAGCGTGGCTTGTCAAACATGCTGTTGTCTATGCGTGAAGTTATCGACTTTGGCCCTATGGTGTTAGATGGTTTAGAAGCACTTGATGTATTATGTATTGATGATGTGCACTTAGTCGCTGGTAATGACGCATGGGAAAAAGCCCTTTTTAACTTTTTTAATCGCTTTAACGAGCCTGGAAAAATGTTAGTGGTTACGGCCGATTTGCTCCCTGACATGCTTAATATCACCTTACCCGACTTAGAGTCTCGGCTAAAGTGGGGAACCACCTTTCAAATTCGATCAATGAGTGATGATGATAAAGCACAAGCACTGGTTAAGCGAGCGCATATGCGTGGGCTTGAACTAAGCGATGAATGCGCGCGCTTTTTATTGACTCGCTTGAGTCGTGATATGCGTGCTTTATTAGACGTATTAGACAAATTAGATCACGCATCAATGGCCGCACAACGAAAATTAACAATTCCCTTCATAAAATCAACGTTAAAGCTGTAGTAGGTCTAGAATCTAGACCCTGCTTTCAGTTATCATTAGTCAACAAAATTGTAATCACCTTCTGTGAAAGATCAGGTATCGAATGAACTTAGAAAATATTTTAGCGCAAGCACTTGAGGCAGTTGCCAGTGCCAGTGAAATCGCGCAACTAGAAGAGATCAGGGTTAATTACCTTGGTAAAAAAGGCGAAATCACAAGCTTACTTAAAACACTGGGTAAAATTGCTCCTGAAGAACGCAAAGAAGCAGGGCAAGTAATTAACCAAGCTAAGCAAGATGTACAAGCAGCAATTAACGAAAAGCGTGAGCTTTTAGCAAGTAAAGCGCTTGAAGAAAAGCTAGCAGCTGAAACAATTGATGTAACTTTACCAGGGCGCGTAATGCCTACGGGTGGCCTTCATCCGGTAACACGCACAATCGAGCGTATAGAAAGCTTTTTTGGCGAGCTAGGTTTTGAAGTTAAATCAGGCCCAGAAGTAGAAGATGATTTTCATAACTTTGATGCGCTAAATATTCCTGAGCATCACCCAGCGCGTGCTGATCACGATACCTTTTATTTTAATCCTAAGTTAGTACTGCGTACCCAAACAAGTGGTGTGCAAATTCGTACTATGGAAACAGAGCAACCGCCACTGCGAATTATTTCGCCAGGTCGAGTATATCGTAACGACTACGACCAAACGCATACTCCGATGTTTCATCAGGTAGAAGGTTTAATGGTTGATACTGATGTAAGCTTCACAGAGCTTAAGGGTATTTTACACGACTTCTTACGTAACTTTTTTGAAGAAGACATGGAAATTCGTTTCCGTCCTTCATTCTTCCCATTTACAGAGCCTTCAGCTGAAGTAGATGTTATGGGTAAAGACGGCAAATGGCTTGAAGTATTAGGTTGTGGCATGGTTCACCCTAACGTACTTAAGTCAGTAGGTATTGACCCAGAAAAATACACCGGTTTTGCTTTTGGTATGGGCGTAGAGCGCTTAACCATGCTGCGCTATGGCGTAAACGACTTACGTGCATTTTTTGAAAATGACTTAAAATTCCTAAACCAGTTCCGTTAAGAGTGAAAATATAAAATGAAATTTAGTGAAAAGTGGTTAAGAGAGTGGGTAAATCCTGCTATTGATACGCAAGCTCTTTCGGAACAGCTTTCTATGGCTGGCCTTGAGGTTGACGCAGTTGAGAGCGCGGCAGCGGATTTTAACGGCGTAGTGGTTGGTGAAGTTGTTGAGTGCGCACAGCACCCAGATGCAGATAAACTTCGCGTTACTAAAATCAATGTAGGTGGCGATGAGCTACTTGATATTGTGTGTGGCGCGCCTAACTGTCGCCAAGGCATTAAAGTAGCTGTTGCAACAGTGGGCGCTGTTTTACCGGGCGACTTTAAAATTAAAAAAGCCAAATTACGCGGTCAGCCATCACACGGTATGCTGTGTGCCTTTGTTGAGCTAGGTATTAGCGAAGAAGGCGACGGCATCATGGAATTGCCAAGCGATGCGCCAATTGGTACAGACCTGCGCGAATACTTAGGCCTTGATGACAACATAATTGATGTTGACTTAACCCCAAACCGTGGTGATTGCTTGGGTATAAAAGGCCTTGCACGCGAAGTAGGTGTATTAAACAGCGTTGATGTGAACGAGCTACAAATTCCAGCTGTTAGCGGCACTATTGACGATGAAGTATCTATCGAGCTTGTTAATGCTTACGCGTGTCCGCGTTACTTAGGGCGTGTAATCAAAGGCATTAGCCTTGATGCAGAAACACCGCTTTGGATGGTTGAAAAGCTTCGCCGTAGTGGTATTCGCTCAATTGACCCTGTTGTTGATGTTACTAACTATGTATTACTAGAACTTGGCCACCCAATGCATGCATTCGATTTAAATGCAATTGAAGGCGGCATTAAGGTTCGCAGTGCCAATGCAGGCGAAGAGTTAGTATTGCTTGATGGCAATACTGCAGAACTGAACGAATCAACACTTGTGATAGCCGATCATAATAAAGCACTTGCAATTGCCGGTATTTTTGGCGGTGAGCAATCAGGTGTTACAGAAAAAACGTCTGATATTTTATTAGAAAGCGCGTTTTTTAACCCAGTCGCAATTGCAGGTCAAGCCCGTAGTTACGGCTTACATACCGATGCATCACACCGCTATGAGCGTGGCGTAGATTTTACCCTGCAACACGATGCAATGGAGCGCGCAACCGCTTTATTACTTGATATTGTTGGCGGTGAAGCAGGCCCTGTTGTAGAAGCTGTAGCTGCTGATAAACTGCCAAAAGTGACAGAGGTACGCCTACGTCGTGCGCGTTTAGACCGTGTAATTGGTCATCATATTGACGATGCGAAAGTGACTGATATTCTGACTCGTTTAGGGTTAGACGTTAAGTTTGAAAACGACAGCTGGAGCGCTGATATTCCAAGCTACCGCTTCGATATTCGTATTGAAGAAGACTTAATTGAAGAAGTTGCTCGTGTTTATGGTTACAACAGTATTCCAAATGTTGCGCCAACCGCAAAATTAAAAATGACTACACATGACGAGTCAACAATTGCGTTAAGTAAGTTTCGCAATACGTTAGTGACACGTGGCTACCAAGAAGCAATTACATACAGCTTTGTAGACCCTAAAGCACAAGCTATTATACACCCACAAAGTACTCCGCTTATACTGCCGCACCCAATTTCAATTGAAATGTCGGCTATGCGTGTAAGCTTAATGCCAGGACTTTTAGCATCGGTTGCGTATAATCAAAACCGTCAACAACCACGTATTCGTTTATTTGAGCATGGTCTTAAATTTATCAGCGACGACAGCGCAGAAAATGGCCTGCAGCAAGTCCCTGTCATTGGCGGTGTGATCACTGGCCTTGCACACGGCGAGCATTGGGTTGAGCAAAAACGCAACGTTGATTTTTACGACCTAAAAGGTGATGTTGAAGCCTTATTAGCAATCACCAACGATACAAGCCGTTTTGAAATTAAAGCAGAGCAGTCAGACGGTTTACACCCAGGCCAATCAGCAGTTATTTATGTTGAAGGTAAAAAGGTAGGATTTTTTGGTGCTCTTCATCCTCAAGTGCAAAAATCGTTAGATATCAATAACGCAACTTTTGTATTTGAAATAGAAATGTCTGCAATAGAAAAAAGAAATTTACCGCAAGCTGTAGGGGTTTCAAAATTCCCTTCAAATCGCCGCGACATCGCGATTTTAGTGGCTGACAGCGTTAATTCAGGTGATATTTTAAGCACAATAGAAAAAGTTGGCGGAAATCAATTGGTTGACCTAAACTTATTCGATGTGTATAAGGGCAAAGGTATTGAGCCAAATTATAAGAGTTTGGCGATTGCTCTAACACTGCAGGCGGTTGATAGAACACTCGAAGAGAAAGATATCAATCTGGTAGTTGATAACGTGGTGGCCACATTGGCCGAAAAGTTTAATGCATCGTTGAGGGACTAGATATGGCGCTTACTAAAGCCGACATAGCTGAACACCTATTTGAAAAGCTCGGGATCAATAAAAAAGATGCCAAAGATTTAGTTGAAGCGTTTTTTGAAGAAATCCGCTCAGCGCTTGAAAAAGGCGAGCAGGTTAAGCTCTCTGGATTTGGTAACTTTGATCTTCGTGATAAAAAAGAAAGACCAGGCCGTAACCCGAAAACAGGAGAAGACATTCCTATTTCGGCGCGCCGCGTGGTGACCTTTAGACCAGGTCAAAAGCTTAAAACCCGTGTAGAAGTGGGCACAAGCAAAGCAAAATAAAAAAGGGCAGCGTAAGCTGCCTTTTTTATTTAAAAAACCATCTGGCATCATGTTTTAAAACACATTTATTGCCAGGGGGTTTTGCTTACCTAAAATTCTCGCGGCGATACAAACTCACCGTTTTGTATTTGTTCATACGTTTGTTGAGCAAGGGCATCGAGCGCATCTAAATTTTTACCATCGCTCATCAGTTGGTGCTCAATGGGTAGTAAATCTATATTCTCAATGCCAGCGCTTTGCGCCACTTTCGAAAAAATGTAAGCGTGCTTATATTTATCATGTTTATAAAATAAGCTGATTAACGAGGTATACACTTCAGGATTTGGTTGTTGGCCTTGTTTATTTAGCTCAAGGGTTTTATATAGCAAATCAATTGTTTTTTCATCGTCAAACTTAATGTAATAAGAGGCTAGATAAAACTGCATTTCTGCACTGTTGGTTACGCTTTCATCATTTTCCATTGCAAGTAAACGAGTCAGCGCACTTTGCTCATTGTTACGTGACCAATGATAGTAAAGCAAACCTGGGTGGTTAGTGTTTTTTGTGTCTTGATAAAGTCGGGTCATCTCTTTAATGCTAGTAAGCTGACCTTCAATACGCGATGTTGTTTTAGACTTTAGTTTAATATGTTCTATTTTTGCGGCTAAAGTAATACATTGATTATACGACTCAAACCCCTTAAGCAATTGGTATTTGTTTTCATCTGTGGGTTTTTTATATTCTATATAGCGTTTTAAAATAACCTCAGAGCGCTCATTTTTACAATGGCTATCTTTATTTAAATCACTACAAAAGCCAGGTGTTTCTTTACAAACCTGAGCGAGAGTCAGTGGTTCTTCGCATCCTGTTAACGCTAGCATTGTTAGTATTGCGCTTGCTCTTAAAACCATCCCTTAACCTCAAATGAATATATACATTACTATTCTAGCGCAATCATTTGTGCGCTAACAGTAGAGAATAACTTTAGATTAACTTAGAATAGCCCTGCCTGAAGTGCATTACTCTCAAAATCTAATGCATTTTTAAAGGCTATCCGTTCAAAATGATTAAATTAGGTAAATAAAATGACCTCATCTCACGAATTAGAATATACAAATAGTTGGCAAGAACGCCAAGATTACGCTGAAAGCATGCAACCTATCATTGGTAAGCTTTATCGTAACCGTGGTATAGAAATCGCTGTATATGGCCGTCCTCTCGTTAATGCCAGTACTATCGATATTATCAAATCACACAAAACTGTAGCGCAATTTGAAGGCACGAAATTACGTTTACGCGAAAGCTTTCCGTTTTTAGAAGCCATTAGTAAAATGGAGCTAAACTCAGCACGTATTGATATTGGTAAACTTGCTTATAGCTATTTGTACAGCGATGCTGCTAATGGCCGCACAGTTGATGAATTTGTTAAAGACGAATTAGCCGAAATTGCAGACTCACCAGCCAAAGAGCCGCGTGATGTTGTATTGTATGGCTTTGGACGTATAGGGCGTTTGTTAGCACGTTTACTAATCGAAAAATCAGGCCCTTATGCCGACTTACGTTTACGCGCAATTGTGGTGCGTGGCGGTAAAGAAGGCGACCTTGAGAAACGTGCAAGCTTACTGCGTCGCGATTCAATTCATGGCCCATTTAATGGCTCAATCACAATTGACACGCAGCGTAATGCAATTAAAGCGAATGGCAGCTACATCCAAGTGATTTATGCTAACTCGCCAAGTGAAGTTGATTACACCGCTTACGGTATCGAAAATGCACTCGTAGTTGATAACACTGGTATTTGGAAAGACGAAGCAGGCCTTGGCCTGCACTTAGAGTCTAAAGGGGCTGCAAAAGTACTATTAACAGCACCGGCTAAAGGCAACATTAAAAACATTGTTTACGGTGTAAATAACCAAGACATTAAGCCTGAAGATAAAATCGTGTGTGCAGCAAGCTGTACCACCAATGCGATTACGCCAACGCTTAAAGCATTAAACGATAAGTTTGGTATTAATAACGGCCACGTAGAAACCGTACACTCTTACACAAACGATCAAAACCTTATTGATAACTACCACAAAGCAGAGCGTCGTGGACGTGCTGCTGCACTTAATATGGTAATTACCGAGACAGGCGCAGCTAAAGCGGTATCTAAAGCGCTTCCTGAGCTTGAAGGTAAGCTAACAGGTAATGCGATTCGTGTGCCTACACCTAATGTGTCGCTTGCTATATTAAACTTAAACCTTAATAGCAGCACGTCTGTTGAAGAGCTAAATGCGTTTTTACGCGAAACAGCACTGCATTCAGAACTGCGTGACCAAATTGATTACACCGCATCAACCGAAATCGTATCTACCGATTTAGTCGGTAGCCGCTACGCAGGTGTTGTAGACTCGCAAGCAACAATTGTTGAAGGTAACCGCGTTGTTTTATACGTATGGTACGACAATGAATTTGGCTACAGCTGCCAAGTAGTTCGTTGTATGCGTGATATGGCTGAAGTTGCTTTCCCAAGCTTGCCTCGCTAATTTAAACGCAATTATACTAAGCCAGCTTTTTTGCTGGCTTTTTTAGTCGCGTTATATTTTTAAAGTGTACCCTGTGTGGTAGGCTTTAATTATTGAAATGCTTATTTGATTTTATTCAATAATGCATTTTACTATTTAACCTGCATTCTGCTTGAGATAGCTTAATTATCCACAGTACAGGTTTTAAATAGTGTCAGTTCTGCACTTTTAGGCCGCTCTTTTTTGTAATTTAGTGACCAAAATAGAGTCAATTTAATCCAAAATATCAACGTGCCTAACAAAGCAGATAAACTTATTCTACCTTAAGGTTTTTTCATGAAAATCAGCAGCAATTTTGATAGTGGTAACATAAAGGTTATCGAAGCCAACGATCCGTTAAATATTCAATTAGAGATAAACAACGATCACCAGTCTGAATTTTACCAGTGGTTTCACTTTCGTCTAGAAACAACGCCTTATCAACTGCATAAGTTAAACATTAATAATTTAGAAAATTCTGCCTACCCGGATGGATGGGAAGGCTACCAAGCTGTTGCCTCATACGACCGTCAAACATGGTTCCGTGTGCCTTCAAATTACGAAAACGGCACGCTTACCTTTGAACTAGAGCCTGAATGCCCCAGTGTATATTTTGCTTACTTTGCGCCATATAGCTACGACCGCCATTTAGATTTATTAGCCTGGGCGCAAAGCGAAGAGCTTTGCCAATTACAAACATTAGGTGAAACGCTTGATGGCCGTGATATGAGCGTGCTTAAAATTGGTCAGCCTAGTGAAGATAAAAAAACAATCTGGATCACAGCGCGCCAACACCCAGGCGAAACTATGGCAGAATGGTTTGTAGAAGGGCTATTACACAAACTACTAGATGATGAAGACCCGCATGCCGCTGCTCTTTTATCAAAAGCTGTATTTTATGTAGTACCAAACATGAACCCAGATGGCAGCGTACGTGGTCACCTTCGTACTAATGCAAAAGGTGTTAACTTAAACCGTGAATGGCAAACGCCTAGCATGGAAAATAGCCCAGAAGTGTATTTAGTACTGAATAAAATGCGCGAAACTGGCCTCGATATGCATTTAGATATACACGGTGATGAAGCTATTCCTTATAACTTTGTGGCAGGCAGTGAAGGTATTCCAAGCTACGATGACCGCTTAAAAGACTTAGAAGATAGCTTTAAAGCAGCGCTACTTACTATAACGCCAGAGTTTCAAGATGAGCACGGTTACGATAAAGACGAGCCGGGCAAAGCTAATTTAACAGTTGGCTCATCTGCAACGGCAGAAGAATTTAAAGCACTTACTTACACAATTGAGATGCCTTTTAAAGACAATAACGACTTACCAGACCCAGATTACGGCTGGTCAGACCGCCGCTCGTATCAATTTGGTCAAGATACTTTAGCGGCAATCGTAAATGTCGTTGATAAATTAAGATAAATTAGTATAAGGTAAGGGCAACATTAAAATGTTGCCCTTTTTTATTACAAAATTAACAAATAATAAAAGTGCGCAATAGCTTAGTTATCGTATTACCTAGCTCTGAGTAAGTAATAAACAATCAACAGTCTCAAATAAAATAATAAGAGGTATTTAGCGTGGATGCATTCGGACAACTTTTAGATAGCCTAGATGGCATGTTAGGGGGCGCAGTTTGGTTTCCCTATGTGCTGCTAGGAGTCGGTCTATTTTTTACTATTTATTTAAAGTTCCCACAAATTCGTTATTTCAAACATGCGTGTAAAGTAGTTACAGGCAAATTTGATAAAAAAGGCACCGAGGGTGACACAACCCATTTTCAAGCACTGGCTACTGCGCTCTCTGGTACGGTAGGTACAGGTAACATTGGTGGGGTAGCCTTGGCTATTTCTATTGGTGGCCCCGCGGCATTATTTTGGATGTGGATGACGGCATTTTTTGGTATGACCACCAAATTTGTAGAAGTTACGCTTTCACATAAATACCGCGAAAAAACCCAAGATGGCACCATGGCCGGTGGCCCTATGTATTACATGGATAAACGCCTAAACATGAAGTGGCTTGCTATTTTATTTGCCGTTGCCACTGTAATTAGCTCTTTTGGTACGGGCAGTTTGCCACAAATTAATAACATAGCGCAGGGTATGGAAGCCACATTTGGTTTTGCACCTATGGCAACCGGCGCTGTGTTATCTATTTTACTTGCGTTGGTTATTTTAGGTGGTATTCGTCGTATTGCTGCTATTACATCACGCGTTGTGCCCATTATGGCCGTGATTTATATCATAGGTGCGTTAGGTGTTATTTTTTATAACATTGAAAACATCGGCCCTTCGTTTGCGTCAATATTTGTTGATGCATTTACAGGCTCTGCTGCAGCCGGTGGCTTTTTAGGTGCCTCTTTTGCGTATGCATTTAACAGAGGTGTAAACCGTGGCTTGTTCTCAAATGAGGCCGGTCAAGGTTCTGCACCCATTGCCCACGCATCGGCAAAAGCTGATGAACCTGTGTCTGAAGGCATGGTTTCAATTTTAGAGCCGTTTATCGATACCATTATTATTTGTACATTAACAGGCTTAGTTATTTTATCGTCGGGTGTGTGGAATGAAAAATTCGAAACACATTTTGAACGATCGTCAATGAGCATTATTAAAGGTGACTACTCTGAAACCAACGAAGCGCAGCGCCAAGAGCTATACAATTACCTAAACGGTAACGATAGCAAGGTAGAGCTATTCAACGGCAACATTGATGTAGTTAATGGCGAGCCAACAAGTAATGGCTTTACCGTATTACATTCACGCTCAATTGGTGAAGACATACGTTTTGGTATTACCGACAAACATAAGTACACAGGTATTGTTGAAGTTAAAAACGGCATGCCAACCGACGACAGCATTAGTTTAATTGGTAAATCGTTAGTGCACTCAGCAGAGCTGACAACCAAAGCGTTTACCCGAGGCTTTTTTGGCGATAGCGGTCAATACATAGTATCGATAGGCTTATTGTTATTCGCATTTTCTACTGCCATAGCTTGGTCGTACTATGGTGACCGTGCCATGATTTACTTACTTGGTAATCGCTCAGTTATGCCGTATCGCGTATTTTATGTTGCTGCGTTCTTTTGGGCTTCGTTTGCCGATACCACTTTAGTATGGAAATTAGCAGCCGTTGCAATTGTCGTTATGACCTTGCCTAACTTATTTGGCATTATGTTATTGCGCAAAGAAATGAAACAATCCGTAGATGACTACTGGGTTAAATTCAAAAAAGACAACGAGCAATAAAACAAGTACAATAAAAGGCGCCGCAAGGCGCTTTTTTTATGCGTAGTATGGAGAGTAGTATGGCGATTATTCATTGCCCCAAATGTGCAAAATCAATTTCAGATAAACATCAGCAGTGTCCGCATTGCAATAGTAACATTGGCGCGCTTAACTCTGAGCAGGTACAACAGCTTCAGCGCGAACAGCGAATTAAAAAACAGCAAATGTTTATGAACCATTCTTTCTTGGCGCTCATACTATTTTTAGGTGGCTTTTTTTGCTTATACTTTTTACAACCCGCAAAAGAAACCCTGCAATGGTACGCGTATACAGTAGCGATTGGTGTCGGCTGTATTTGGTACTTAGTAAACCGCGTTATTTTAGTGACTCTAAAAAAGAAAAGATGACATGAATATTGACAACCTTGTACAAAATATAACCCCAGAATTATTTGAGCGTTTACAGTACGGTGCTTCAACCGGTAAATGGCCCGATGGCACGCCGCTCTCTGATGAGCAAAAGCAACAAACGGTGCAACTTGTTATGCTTTACCAAGCTAAAATAGCGCAATCAAACGAGCAATTTACCATTGGCGCTAATGGCGAAATGATCCAAAAGACAAAAGCACAACTACAAAAAGAATTTAAATCAGAAAACGAAATAGCTAGGTTTAGTGAACATGATCTTTAAACACCTTTTTACACCTAAGTGGAAACACCCAAAGCAGCAAGTTCGTCTAGACGCAATTGAAAAACTTGATGTAGAGCGCGACGCATCAATTTTAAGCACATTAGCGCTGGAAGATAACTCAGCCGAAATACGCCGCAAAGCATTACAAAAAGTAAATAACTTACCACTGTGGTGGAAAGCCTATAAACAAGATCACGCGCTAAAAGATGTAGCCGAAATACAAATTTCAAACGCAGTGTTAAACAACGAAAGCGCACTGAGCACGCAAATTAAAAGTGAGTATATAGACCGTTTTGCACCGGTTAAAACACTAGAAAAACTCGCCTTTGCAGAGAAAGAACTGCAAGTACGCGTTAAACTTTTAAAGCGCTTAGCTAATCCTAAATTAATTGAAAAAGCGTTTAAAGAGGGCAGCGAAGAGCTTCAAAGCCAACTTGTAGAGCTCGTTATAACGCATCAACTTATTAAGCCATTAGTAAAGCACGCTAAAGGCGATGCTAAGCAGCAGCTTGAGCAACACATTGAAAACGAACGCTTAGCGATTGAAATGCCCGCTCAGGTAGAGAGCGCAACACGCGTTATTTTAGCAAAGCTAAATGCCCTGCGAGATAAAAACGATTACGCCATAGTAAACCCACAAGCCGGCGAATTAATGGCGCAGTGGCAAGCACTTGAACTTAAATGGTTAAGCGAAGAGCACGTTAAAGAGCTAGATAAAAAATACATCAGCATTACCGATAAACTCGATGCGCATATTGCTACGTTAAAAGCTCAGCACGAGCAACAACAGCAGCGTTTAGCCGAGCAACAACGCCAATTATTAGCCCTGGCAACACTTGAGGCATTGAGCGAAGAAATAGAAAACGCGTTGCAATTAGGCTTAGAAACCCCAGAGCAAATTCAGCAAGATTGGTTAGAGGCTAAAGTAGCGCAAGCTAAGCAAACGTTAACCGATGCCCAACACGGCGATAACGCACAAACTAAGCAAGTTATTACAAAGCTTGAAAAACTATTCAATCAGGTGGCTAAACTACCAGAGCTTAGTAGCGCAATTGCACAGTATAAAATTGCTTTTGAACAGCTTAAAGCAATTGAACCTGCGCAGCAGCTAGCTGATTACGATGATGTTTTAACTCGTTTTAATAACGCATTTAAACAAACTCGTAGCCATTTAAATGTGGTTGATGGGGCATTGCAGCAAAACTTTAAATCGCAATTAAATGCGCATAAAAAGCAGTTTTTAGCGCAAATGAGTGAGCTGACAAAACCGCTTGAAAAAAACCAAAGCACAGCCAAACGTAAAGCACGCGATGTGAAACGCCTTATTGAGCAAGGCCGCTTTAATGTTGCTTTTGGTGTATTTAAAGGCTTTGAAGAGTTGTTTGATAAGTTAACACCGCAATTTCAGCAGCCACTAGTAAACTTAAAAGCCGATTTAGAAGCACAACTTGCAGAAGCAAAAGATTGGCAAAAATACGCAGCCGCGCCAAAACGCGAAGCCTTACTTGAAGAAGTGGCAGGGTTAGTCGACCAACCGTGTGACGACCCACAACAGCGTGCTGAGCAAGTTAAAGCGTTTCGTAAGCGTTGGAACGAGCTTGGCCGTTTAGATACAGAGCAAGAAAAGCAACAAGGTGAGCAGTTTGATAGCAACATAGAGCTGTTGTTTGCACCGTGTCGTAGTTACTTTGCCGAGCAAGAAGTGGCGCGCGAAGCGGCAAAAGCCCAGCGTGAAGTACTGATAAACGATATGCAAGCACTAAGCGAGCAAGACACCGCTATTGAAAGCTTTGATTGGAAGCAGTTTGAGAGCCAATACAACCGTTTAAATAAGGCGTGGCGTAGCGTGGGTAAAGTTGACCCTAAAACATACCGCGTATTAAACGAAAGCTTTAAAACACAGCAGCAGAGCGTACTTGCTATATTAAATGCGTACCATAAAGGCAATGCAGCACAAAAAAATGCCTTAGTAGAGCGCGCCTCAGCGCTTTCGCAAAGTGAAGATTTAGCTGCAGCATGCCAAGAGTTAAAGCAATTACAACAGCAATGGCAAAGTATAGGTTTTGCAGGTTTAAAAGCCGAAAATGCGCTGTGGCAAAAGTTTCGCCAGTATAACGATGAAACCTTTAGCAAACGTAGCAGTGAGTTTGAGCAGCAAAAGCAGGCTCAAAACGAAACAGATAAACAAGCTGCAATAGAACTGGCTGAGCTAGAAAGTGCCCTTGAGCAAGTAAATCAAAAAGCCCAATTGCATGACCTAGAAACCAAAGTAAAAGGCTACGCACAATATAAATCGCTTGCGTCAAAAGTGGCAGCATTATTAAGTGCTATTGACGAAAAGCTAGCTTTACTAACAAGCCAAGCGCAGCATGCGCAATTTGAAGCGCTGATCACTGCACTTGAAAACAACGATGTAGTGCCAAGCCAATTTCAAGCTCCGTTAGCGACGTCGCTTAGTAGTGAACAACTTATTACAAGAATGGAAATTCTTGCTAATGTAAGCTCGCAAAATGCAGCGCTTAGAATGGCAGAGCAAGTAGCCATGCTTGATGATAAACACCGTGGTGAGCATGCTGATTTAAACTATTATTTAAAGCAGCTATTAGCGCTCAGTAAGGGTTCAGTCGAGCCTGACACACTAGCTAAAATTAAAACTATTTTTACAGCATAATATGTAATTAACTTGTATTAAATACAGGTATTACACGATAAAAGCCGCTGTTTAAGCGGCTTTTTTATAATTACAACGAGGATAAAGGTTAGCATGAGAATTTTATTACTGTTTTTAACCACACTACTTTTAAGCGCATGTAATTCTACACAAGGCGTGTCTGTTTACTCATTTACCAGCTCAGAAGTAGAAAGTGTGCTAGGTAAACAGTTGCCTAAGTTAAGCGAAAAGGTGAGCTTAATGGGGCTGCCAGTGCAGTTTGATGTAAACGATTTAAGTGTAAATATTGGTCCAGATAACCGTGATGTAGTAGTACTTGGTGCAGACTCAAGTGCAGAAATAAATGCATTTGCACTGAAATACCCAGTACGCTTAAAGCTGCAAATTGAAGGCAGCCCGTTTTACGACAGTGAAAAAAAAGCCGTGTTTTTACGCAATGTTAAACTACTAGATTCGAGTGTGGATGCTGGTGGCTTTAAAGGTAATTTAGCGGCGCTTGATAATGAAGCGATGGAAGTAATTAATGCTTTTTTAGCCCTCAACCCTGTTTATACGTTAAATATGGACGACCCTAAAATGATGCTGCTAAGCAAATTACCCCTTGATATGAAAGTGGTTGAAGGGGCAATTAAATTAGTACCGCGCCTTTAATGTACAGCACACTGCTTACGCTAGTTTTATTACCAAAACGTTTGGTTAATTAGATCGA
The DNA here is from genome assembly GCF_028599265.1 of Pseudoalteromonas sp. Angola-4. Lineage (NCBI taxonomy): Bacteria > Pseudomonadati > Pseudomonadota > Gammaproteobacteria > Alteromonadales > Pseudoalteromonadaceae > Pseudoalteromonas > Pseudoalteromonas sp. Angola-4. The sequence continues at coordinate 15,744 of NZ_JAQREK010000026.1, forward strand.
GCCCAGTAAAATATACGTATTAATTAGCCTGTTTCTCAGGCTAATTAGGTTTTTATAATGGCAGCTTCGCGCAGCATACCTACCTCAAGACTCTCTCGATTTGCAAAGCTTGGCTCCTTAGCCGGTGGTGTTGCAACCAACATGCTTATAGATGGCACTAAAAGTGCGCTCTCGGGTAATGGTTGGAATAATAAAGCTTTACTCTTACAACCTAAAAACATAGAAAAACTAGCTGTTCAGCTAGCACACCTTCGTGGTGCTGCCATGAAACTAGGGCAATTACTGTCTATGGATGCTGGCGAGCTATTAAGTCCTGAACTTACTCAATTACTCGCATTGCTTCGCGCTGATGCAAACCCAATGCCGCACAATCAATTAGTTAAGGTACTTAAAAGTGAATGGGGTGAAAACTGGCTTAATCGTTTTTCGCATATTGAACTTAGGCCATTTGCAGCGGCGTCTATTGGCCAAGTGCACTTAGCTTATCAAGAAAATGGTGAAAAGCTGGCGGTAAAAATTCAATACCCAGGTATAGCGCAAAGTGTACATAGCGATGTAGACAATGTTATTGCACTATTAAACATTGCGCGGTTAATCCCTAAAGAGCTTGATATACAGCCACTAATAAATGAGGCTAAAGCGCAGCTACTTGCCGAGGCTGATTATGAACGCGAGGCACATTACCTTAACAGATACGGTGAGTTGCTAAGCCAGCACGTTAATTTTAAAGTGCCTAAAGTATATGGCGTTCACAACACTAAACGCATTTTGGCAATGGAGTATGTACAAGCAACGCCTATAGAAGCGCTTAGCAATTTACCTCAAGGTGAGCAAAATAACATTGCAGCTAGGCTCATAGATTTATTTTTTAAAGAAATGTTTGAGTTTAAGCTAATTCAAACCGACCCTAACTTTGCTAATTTTCATTATCAGACTCAGAGTAAGCAAATTGTGTTATTTGACTTTGGGGCAACCCGAGAGATCTCGAGTAAGTTGAGCAAGGCTTACCTGTCACTATTTATTGCAGGCACTGAAAACAATAGGGCGGGCGTGTTAAGCGCAGCACGTGAAATAGGTTATTCTAAAGATACCCTACTAGATTCTTACAAAAGCCATGTTATTGATTTGTTTTTAATGGCGTGTGAGCCGCTAAGAACCACTGGCGAGTTTGATTTTAAAAACAGCCCCTTAGCAACGAATATTAAAAATGCGGGGCTAGAGCTCAGCGCACAGTCGCAGCAATGGCATACACCGCCCGTTGATGCGTTGTTTATTCATCGTAAGCTAGCTGGGCTTTATTTAATTGCGGCAAAGTTAAATGCAAAAATAGATATTAACGCTTTATTTAAGCCTTATATTAAAGGCCACTTTATTTAACTGTTTAGCGCGTCACTTTATGGCATAATAATCGTGATATTTCGCGAGGACGATGTAATGATAAAACAATTTTTAAATGACCCCAAACTTTTACTTAATGCGGTAGGAGAGGGCATTTACGGCTTTGATTTATCGGGCAATGCGGTGTTTGTAAACCCAGCAGCTGAACGTATGACTGGCTGGAAAGCCCAAGAATTGTTGGGCAAAAAAATACATCAGTATCATCATCACAGCCACGCCGACGGCTCTCCTTATCCAGCCGATGAATGCCAAATATATTGCACCATGTTTGATGGAAAACGCCGCGAGGTTAAAAACGAAGTATTTTGGCGCAAAGACGGCACCTCGTTTGCCGTAGAATACACATCAACCCCTGTTTACAGGCAAGGTGAGTTAATTGGTGCGGTCGCGGTATTTCGCGATATATCGGCGCAGCAGCAAACCCAAAACGAGCTTAAGCAAGCGCTTGAGCAAGTCAAGCATTTAAGTGAGCAGCTGCAAGATGAAAATAACTACCTAATTGCAGAACTTAACGAAGACTGGCAAGACTCAGGTTTAGTTGGCCAAAGCCATGTTTTTCAAGCTATGTTGGCGCAAATTAAACTCGTTAGCGAAACCGACAGCACAGTATTAATTTTAGGTGAAAATGGAACAGGCAAAGAGCTGGTGGCGCGTAACTTACACCGGTTAAGTAAACGCAGTAATCAAGCTTTTATAAAAGTGAACTGCGCAGCGTTTACGCCAAGCTTGTTGGAGTCTGAATTATTTGGCCACGAGCGCGGTGCGTTTACCGGTGCAAACGAGCGACGTAAAGGCCGCTTTGAACTGGCCGACAAAGGCACGCTGTTTTTAGACGAAGTTGCTGAGCTGCCATTAGAAGCGCAAAGTAAATTGCTACGGGTATTACAAGAGCAAGAGTTTGAACGGGTTGGCGGTAGTACTACGCTTAAGGTAAATATTAGAGTATTGGCGGCAACCAATCGCGACTTATGGCAAATGGTGAAAAAAGGCACCTTTCGAATTGATTTATATTATCGCCTTAATGTGTTTCCTATTAAAGTGCCAGCGCTTAAAGAGCGCAAAGAAGACATTCCTTATTTATGCACCAATTTAATTACTCAACTAAATAAACGCTTAGCAAAGCAAATAAAAGGGGTGAGTAAAAAAGCGATTAGCCAACTACAAGCTTATGATTGGCCTGGTAATATTCGCGAGTTACAAAACGTACTAGAGCGCGAAGCTATTTTAACTAAACATACTGTCCTTAAACTGAGTCAGCCATTGCATGGCGATGCAAGCACAGCTGTAAATACATCACTTACGCTTGCAGAGGCGCAAAAACAGCACATTATTGCGGTGCTTGAATTGTCACAGTGGCAAATATCTGGCGATAAAGGCGCTGCTTGCAAATTAGGCTTGCCCGAGAGCACTTTGCGCTCAAAAATGCGTAAACTAGGAATAAGCAAAAGTACGTGATATATCGCGCTATTCGTTAAATATCGCGAATGAATTTTTTTCGCTAATTTATAAATGTATTTAATATCAATTACTTAACTTAGGTTTCAGCTTGGTCTGAAAGTTGCAAAAGTAGCATTAATACCGTCACTATTAAGTAGCTACTATGAAGTTTGATATTAAAGAAGAAGATATGATCATCAAGCCCTATAACACACCAGGGCCTATTTATATTCGTGAGCAAAAAGGCTTTTACCAACAAATACGCCGTAACCTTGGTTGGTTACTTATGCTTATGTTTATTGCCATTCCTTGGATTCAATACAAAGGTGAGCAAGCCGTACTACTTGATGTAGCCACGCAAAAGTTTACTATTTTTGGTTTAACCTTACTGCCGCAAGACTTTATGATTTTAGCGCTGCTATTTATGGTAGGCGCGTTTGCTTTGTTTTTTGTCACGAATTGGCTTGGCCGCGTGTGGTGTGGCTATACCTGCCCCCAAACAATCTGGATGTTAATGTTTAGTTGGGTTGAGCAACGTATAGAAGGTACTCGTAATCAACGTATAAAGTTAGATAAATCGCCATGGAGTACATTAAAGTGGCGTAAAAAAATAACAAAACACGCTGCGTGGCTTGTTATATCGCTGCTTACTGCAACGTCGTTTATGGCGTATTTTATTCCCGCTAAAAGTTTATACCTTGAAATGTTTACCTTACAGTGGTCGGGCATTACCAGCTTTTGGGTGTTTTTATTTGCATTTTGTACTTATGGAAATGCCGGCTTTTTACGCGAAAAAATGTGTAATGTGGCGTGTCCGTATTCTCGCTTTCAATCGGTGATGTTTGATAAAGATACATTGGTAGTGAGCTACGATGCAAAGCGCGGTGAAAACAGAGGCCCTCGTAAACGTAAAGCTGATCCTAAAGCCCTTAATTTAGGCGACTGCGTTGATTGTAATTTATGTGTAGAGGTATGCCCCGCGGGCATAGATATTCGTAACGGTTTGCAATACGAGTGTATAAATTGTGGCTTATGTATTGATGCCTGTGACGACACTATGGATAAATTTGGCTATCAAAAAGGGTTAATTAAATATGCCAGCGAAAAACAGCTAGAAGGTAAAAAAACCAATCCATTTAGGCTTAAATTAGTGGGGTATGGTGTATTAACAGGGGTATTACTTATTTCTATGATTGCGTGGGTATTGCAACGTACGCCAATAGAGGCATCGGTACTGCGCGACAGAAACGCATTATACCGTGTAAATTATGAAGGCTTGGTAGAAAACCCATACACACTCACTATTATCAATAAAACCCAGCAGCCATTGCACTACGGCGTAGCCATTGAAGGCCTACCTGTGGCCACACTTAGTGCGCCAAGCTCTATTTTGGTATTGCCAGGAGTGATGAAAAAAATTCCGGTTACAGTCACCGCTGATGGCTACGACATAGCAACAAAAGTGACCCCAGTTAGCTTTGTGATTACCGCCGTAGAAAACCCTGATATAGCGATTACTAAAACAAGCCAGTTTTATAAAAACTAGCAATGGCTTGGGCTAAAATTAGCTCACGCCATTATTTAATTGCGATGAAATAAAACGTTTTGCAGCATCTAGGTTATCAAATAAACATTGGTTAAAATCTACATCGCGTTTAGCGTTTTGCATTATTCGCTGCATTTGGCTTATAGCAATAGGGGAGGTGAGGACAAATGCACTTATCAAGCAGTTAGTGTGCTGCATATGTGTGCTTATGGCGACCATTTCTTGCTCTGCATCGGGCGTAGCTGCAAGTACACACGATGAGTCGCTTATGTAACCCCATTGCTTACCTTCAAATTCAGCCACTGTATCAAAAAGGGCAGTTTTAAAGTTGGCCAATAGCTCTAGGTCTAAATTTCCGCTAAATTGGGCAATAACTATATTGCCCTCAAAGGATAAAGTTACCTCAGCATGCTTATTTTTATACTTCATCGTAGGTTCCTAATTTCAATTAGTTTATAACTTATACCAATTTGCTTAATTAAGTTAGCTATCTTGAGGCTAGAAAAACGTGTTGATAGCTTGTCAAAAAATCCGCTATTTAGTTGTTCTTGGTAATTGCTCCTGCATTGCTCTCCCTTCTGCATCCATGCAGTCTTAAATGAAAGTTTTTTAACGAAGGTAGCGACACGTTTAGCCCCAAAAAAATGATTAAGTATTATTGCACATGGGTATTTAAAGCCCCTAAAGTGACTTTAAATAATTTAACGCGCCGGTAATAACAGCAACTTGCGCTTGAGTACACTGCTCATCTGAGGCAGTTGGGCTATCTGGGTATACTTCGGTTGTAGTTACATAAGGGGCATTGGTAAAGCCCATGCATAAGCCCAATTCGCGTGCTGCGTAATTGATAACGCCAAATTGTTCCTGCGGTACACCAATTAATTGATTGTTTTCATCACTGGGGGCAATGTGCGTCACCTTCTCAACACTATTTAAAATGGCTTTTTGAAACTCAGGTGCTGGTTTTTTGCTATCAGCCACTAAATAAAAACCATCTGGTATGTTCCAGTTGGTGTTAATTTTACCATCGCGAGCCGCCAAAGCAGGTCTAAATTCACTGTTGTCTGTGTCTGTGGTTTCGTGCAGATCAATATGCGCAACTAACTCAGTGTTTAGCGAGGCTACATATTTCATAATAGCTGCAGATTCTTGAGCAGGGCTGTTATCGTAAAAAGAGCGATTTGGATCAATAGCTTCTGGGTTCCAGCGGTTTATGGTTTCAAAACCCCACGGGCTAATACAAGGCGCAATAATAAAGTTAAAACGCGTTGTATAAGGTGCAACAGCGGTTTGAGCAAATGCCAGCGCACCCATAACGCCACTTGTTTCGTAGCCGTGCACACCCCCAGTAATTAACACGGTAGGGCGATCACTTTGCCAATTTTTACTTTTAAATAAATAAAGTGCAAAGCTAAGCGGCGAATAATTTAATTCGCCGTACTGCTCTACATCTAAAAACTCATTAGGCTGGGTAATTTTACTTACTACGAGCTGGTTATAATCGCGCTTTTTTTGTTGAAGTTGTAACCATGCTGCTTTATCACTGTCGTTCCATGGTTTATTAGGGGTACCAATTGGGTATAAAGTGTCGCTCATTGTGTGCCTTTAACTTGTCGCTTTATAAAGGCGTTAGCTTATCGCTGCAATTAACGGCCTGCAACTAGAAATGCTCAGTTACACCTGCCGTGTTTTCGTACAAGGTGGCGTTTTCACGTTTATGTTTTTCAAATAAATACTCACGTAATGCCTCTTTACCACTTTTGATACTGACAATTTTTGCGGCATAGCCTAAATTAGTTTTACGGACTAAATCTATAAGCAGAGTGACTTTTTTCTTATTGGGTAATTTAAACGTAATATGTTGCGCGTGGGTAAGGCTATAGCGATGATCGCGCGGCTTTAATAGCACGCCACTGCTTGAGAGCGAAAGCACATAAAAGCGCTCGCTTTGTAAATGCAGGTCTGAATAACGCCAGCTTCTGTCTACACCTTCGGTATCAATTACCTCAGGCGCACTCAGTACGGGGTTTAAGTAGCCGTCATCGTTGAGCTTAAACTCAAGCGGAAACCACAACTGATAATGGCCCACCTCAGCTAACATGGTTAATTTAGCGTGAGACAACAAACCTTTTAGTGTATCTGGCAAAGCCGTTTTTAAGCTAAGCTGCGAGTTATCGTTTGTATTGTCCTTGTTACTGCCTACAACAGACGAAATAAAACTTAACTCTTCCTTAGTTAAATCCATATTATTTCTCGTTTAATAAAAGCTTCACATTAAACTAATAGTGCAATTTGTTCAATATTCAAACGTAAAGTTTAAGCAAATTTAAACACCTGTTTAGAGTAAATACTTAAGACGAGTTGATCGTTTTAGGAGGTGTTTAGCGCAGTTTAAACACCCAATGTACACAGCCTTTGGGCTATTTATGAGGCCTGCTTGTACATGCTTTGGTTAACCACGCAGCCACTTTTAAGGCGGGGCGCGCCTTGGCGTTTAAACTGTGATAAAATTTATTTTTAATTTTAGTTTATTCAAGGTTTTATGGCGCAGTTTATTGCCACTCCAAGCTGGTTAGGACGTTTTTTTACGCGTATTAACACCGTTACTATTAAGCAAAGTTCACTCGTTATACATTTTAAAAATACTACTTCACGCGCCTATTTAATTAGCGACTTTACTAATTTTTCCCAATTTAAAAAAGGCCTGTTTAGCGCGAAAATAACCCTCAATCATAATAAAAAAACGGTAATTAGCTTTTTAAATAAACAGCAGGCTCAAACGCTTAGTGAGCAGCTAAACAGCGAGTTTGCCAATCACCTAGAAGAAAAAGTGAATACAGCAAAAACGCTTGTAAAACGTTATGCAACAAACGAGTATCTTCGCGACTCAAACGTGCCGTTATTAAAATCGGCGGTGTTTTCACTGGCACAGCAGTACGGCGCATTACCTGCACTATGGCAGCAGCATTTATCGGCCATTAATATTAAGTTTTTAACTATTTTAAGTAGCTCACCAACAGTAGCGCATGCCACAGAGCAGCTACGTAAAAGTTATGAGCAAAAAACACTAACGGCAAGAGCCGACTTTTATAATGTGGTTGAATCAAACCCGCTTACACACGAGCAACGCCTTGCTGTTATACGCAATAACGACAAAAATTTAGTGCTAGCGGCCGCAGGCACTGGCAAAACCTCAGTAATGGTTGCAAAGGCACTGGATTTAATTGCTCATGGTGGTGTAAAACCCGAGCAAATATTGATACTTGCTTATAATAAAAATGCAGCAAACGAATTAAATCAACGCTTTAATTTAAGGGCGCAACAAGCAAACTTAAACGTTACGCCGCCTACTATTTTAACCTTTCATGCGCTGGGGCTTAAGTTACTGCAAAGCGCTAATAAAACACGTAGCTTATCGCCTTTTGCAAACGATGCTATGGCGCTTAAAAAATGGTTTACACAGTGGCTTAGTAATACCCTAAAAACAGACTCACGTTTTTGTAAAACCTTTGTTGAGACACTGTACGAACCTACTGATAGCCTCAATACCGAAACTAGAGTCGCAACTAAAACCGCAACTAAAACCGCAATAAAAGCACAAACCTATCACACCCTATCGGGGCTAAAAGTAAGCAGTTATCAGCACTTATTAATTGCCAACTGGCTTTACATGTATGGTATTGAACACACTTACCAAAATGATGACACCGCCGATTTTTTCTTGCCACAGCACCAGGTTTACTTGGCGCATTTTGTGACAGATAGGCAAGGTAATTCAGTGCAGCATGCACCTAACTTACACAATAGCGAGCATATTAAATATGTACGCGCGCACCATAAAAAACATGGCCATGCATTGGTGCAAACATTTCATTATAACTGGCAAGAAGGTCAGCTTGAGCAGCGTTTAAAAGCACAACTACAAAAACATAAAGTGAACATTAACCCCGTAGATAACCACGCAGTGTACGAGCGTTTATCTGCAACAGGGCTGTTAAAGCAAAATATAAATAAGTACTTAAACTGCCTAAGCGCAATACGGGGTGAGCAACTATCTAACGCTCAAATTGCAGCGCGAATAGCTAAAAGTGGCATTATAAATCATAAAAGTTATGCAACATTATTGGTGGCAATGCAGCGTGCATACTACGAAAAATTAAAAGAGCAAGATGCTATTGATTTTGACGACATGATTGCAAGCGCAGCTCAGGCGGTTAAATTGGGGGAGGTAAGTGTACCTTGGCGCCATATTTTAGTTGATGAATTTCAAGATATTTCATGCGCACGCATGGCGTTTTTAAATACTTTAATAAAGAGTGGTCCGCAACCTTGTTTTACTGCGGTTGGCGATGATTGGCAGGCTATTTATCGGTTTTCGGGCGGTAATTTGGCGCTCACCACACAGTTTAACGATTTAATAGGCAGTCACTCACTCACGTTATTGCAAAAAACGTTTAGATATAACAACAGTATTAGTGAGGTAGCGGGGCGCTTTGTAATGCAAAACCCTGAACAATATAAAAAGTACATAACCACACATACGCAAGTAAGTACCCCTCAAGTTGTGTTACTTGACGATTTAAACCAAGGTAAAAAGTCAGTAGCACTAAAAGTGCAGCAAACTATAGCCACAATTAATAAAAATAATAACACAGCCAGTATTGCCGTATTGAGCCGTTATCGGTTTATGCTTAATGAGGTAGAGCAGCACTTAGCAGGTAACAACTTTGCTAACCCACTGCATTTTTGGACACTGCATGGCTCAAAAGGACTCGAGGCCGATTACTGTATTATTATAGGTTTTGAGCAGGGCAAGTTAGGTTTTCCAAGCAATAATCCGGGCAATTTACTTGTTGAGGCATTATTGCCCGCACCAGATACCTTTAATCATTCAGAGGAGCGACGTTTATTGTACGTAGGGATCACGCGCGCTAAGCATAAAAGCTATTTAATTGCTCCGCCATCTGCGTGTTCTGAATTTATTAGCGAGCTAATAAACGATAATTACCCTATTGATATAGCCTCTAATTTGTTTGTAAAACAGAGTAAGCATAATAAGTAAGATTAATGGTTAAATGTAAGAGTATTGGCTGCGTAAAACGCACATCGCGCTTTTTTAACTAGCAGGCAAACTTGCTTTATACACTAATGCCATGTGTCGCAATCATTGAGGCCCACATTTACTATTTAGCCTGCCATTACATGCTGTTAAACTTAACGCCTATTTAGATCATTTTTGAGAGCGTTATGCGTACCCGTGCTTTTTTTACTAAGCGAGTGAGCTTTATATTCGTTTTATTTACTTTATTTTCATTTAAAGGGGCTGCCCAGCAGCAAGAGCAAACCCTTATTTTAGCCGGTAGTACAATTAATAGTTGCAGTGCTAATGCGGCGCAAAGTTGCAATACGCAAAATAACTCAAAGTCACAAAGCGTGTTTAAGGTAACCAATACTAATATTGAGCAAATAAAATTAAATTGGCCGACTAACAATACAAATAACCAAGCAAATGTTTTAAATACCTTACGTGCGCTTAGTAGCAAAAATGCAAACGCAGTCTCTAAAAGTGAGCTGCTTTGGCAATGGCGCGATATAAACAACGAGCAACTTAATAGCCTAACAAAGCAAGAGTTTAACTTTGTGTTTGATATGCTTGAACAATCTCATGTAAACACCACCCCAAAATCTGAGCTACAAAGCAACGGTATATTGCAATTTATAGCGGGGAGCTTAAAGGTTGCTAACCCAACACCCACCTTATTAATTATTAGCGCAGCCCAGCGCGACCCATACGCACAGGTAGAGGCGCTTAAAACGCTTTTACCAAAAGGTGTAACCAGCCAATGGTTACCGCTTACACCTGCACTTGCTAAAGCAATTACTAACAATACCTGTAGTGATTTACCGGCGCTGCGTCACTCACAAATGAACCTGTATAATCGCAGCAATGTATACCCCGAGCTCATAAAGGCTGAGCAAACACTTTGTAATAATGGGGTTGAGGCGTTAGTTAATTTAATAAACACCAGCACCGGTGTTTTATTTAGCGACGGCAAGGCTAAAAATGCTTTAAAAGCACTGTATGATGAAAATAATACTGCCTACCCCTGGACGAATGCGCTTAAAACTCGCCCAGTTATTGTAGGGCTAGGTGCAGGAAGCAAAATACAAAGTGAAAACGTCTATCTCTCACAGCACCAAAGCGAAGCGGTATTAAAAGAAAAGCTTGCTCCACAGGCTACTTCACTTAACGGGTTAAACACGTTTACCTATGGCCCACTGAGCACCCGCTTTAGTGAGCAAAATCAAACGCTAAACCTAGCGGGTACATTAAATACCGCAAAGCAAAAAAACGGTGATATTAAGCACGGTTTTGGTATTGATGAAAACACAGCCCTCGTTGTTATTAAATCCAACAAAGGAAATTTAATGACCGTAATAGGGCAAAGTGGCGTTGCGTATTTAAGTACGCAGCAAAAAGCAAGTAGCTATAACTACTCGTACTGGCCTGCTCGCAGTGTAATAGATATTACTAATACCGGGTTTGAACTTAGCGAGCGCACCATTAGCCAAGCATTAGCGCCTGTTAAAATACCGCCTTTACCGGTGCAGCGTTTTGCCAATATTTTAACCGATTCAAAACTACGCTCGCTTACGCAAGCTATGTGCCTAAGCCAAGAGCAAAGTGCGGTAGGGCAACAAGATGACCTTTTAATAAATTTAACTGCCACAAAAAATACGGATTATTACCGCATTAATACCCAGCCGTATGGTTGCGCATTAAGTAATTTGTCACTGAATGTAGAGCGCTTTTAACCTTAAGCGCTAGTACTAAATATACTTAATAACCCGATACAAAGGTTTATGTTTATTTTAATGGGCTTTAAAATAGCGCCCAAGTAATTTATACCTATTCACTTAATTTAGTGGTTACGTTTTGCGAATAGGCATTAACCAAGCAGATTTTACAAAGAGCAATTTATGAATAATGAGCACGACATAATCGACAACCTAGCAGAGCTAGAGAACTTTTTAGTTATGGTAGAAAACGGCGGCTTAGGCTTAAAAGGTGTATCGGGTGTAGGTATGGCTACAAGCAATAAAGACGGCAGCCATTTTGTTGCAGTATTTGACGACAAACAACAGTTATTACTGGCGCGTGGCATAACAGCCGAGGTATTTGAAAACGGTAAAGATATGGTGCGTAACGGCGTAGGGCGTACACACTAATAAAAACTAAAAAGCGCCGTATGGCGCTTTTAACTGCTTAAAACTAACTCTAATATATTTAAAGCCTGTCGACTTGTTTTGAACTAATACTGGTCACAATATTATTTTCAAAACGGATCAATACAATATACATCCCACCAATTGAGCCTTTTAGTTTATAAGTAAACTCTTCTGTTTTAACTAATTTGTCGCCATTACCAATATCAACAGCTTCATTAAGCACATCTTTATAAAGTGGTGCGCCCACTACGGCTACAATGTCAGATTTAGTTTTACCCACACTTAATAGATTTCCGTTTTTAAGTCGAAAACTACCCTGAGCAAACGCAAAGCTTGAAATAAAAAGAGATAAAAGCAGGGGAAACACAATACGCTTTTTCATAAGTCATCCTTAAACACATAGTATTAAATGCTAGGTATACAAGGTAATACAGAAAAATGACAGTGAAAAAGAAATAAAGAGGAGGTTAAATGGTCGGTATGGCAGGATTTGAACCTGCGACCCCTGACACCCCATGACAGTGCGCTACCAAGCTGCGCTACATACCGACGTTGTTTGCAATAGTACGTATATTTTATTAAAAATCAATAAGTGATTGTTTGTTTGCGTGTTTATTATGCAAATGAGCTAAAAAACTTTAAGCTAAGGGCGTATCGCCCTTAGTAAGCACATGCCGTGCAGCGCATGTTAAGCCACCAAAGAACAACACGCCCTAATCTTTATTTAGCCATTGGTTGATCGAGTCATACATTTCATCGCGTATCAGCGGTTGTGCTTCTTTATTTGGATGTAATTGATCTCTTTGCATTAAGTTTGGCTTATCTGCCACATTAAGCATAAAAAAGTTAAGTAAATGAGCATTTGTTTTTTCACTTACTTGTGTAAAACTGTCAGTGAACATTTTACTGTAACGCGGCCCGTAATTAGGGGGAATATAAATTTCCATTAACGCGACCATGGCATTTTCAGCTTGGCTTTTTTCGATTAAATCCGTTAAGTTGGCCTGCATTTTTGTTACCGGAAAACCACGTAAACCATCATTAGCACCAAGCTCAATAAGTACATGGCTTGGTTGGTATTGCGCGAGTAAGGCATCTAGCCTGCGTAAAGCTCCACCGGTAGTTTCGCCACTAATACTGGCATTAATTAGCTCTATATTACGCTGCTCTGCATCGTATTTATCTTGTAACAATTTAACCCAGCCTTGCTCTTGTTTAAGCCCATAGGCTGCACTTAAACTGTCTCCAAGTATTAAAATCGTGTTGTCGGCCGCCGCACTAAGTGGTTTGATAACTAAAAATAAAACGAATACAAAACGTAGGATTGAATGAGTCATATGTCAGCGCTTTCTCAATTAAATATTATTCAAGTAAATGGTTTGTCTAAAGTAGTTTCTACCTTCGAAGGTGAGTTGCCCATCCTCAGCGACATCAGCTTTAATGTCAAGCATGGCGAGTCAGTTGCTATTGTTGGCACCTCTGGCTCAGGAAAATCCACGTTATTAAGTTTATTAGCGGGGCTAGATACCGCCAGCAGTGGTGAAATTACCCTTGATGGCGAGCCGCTACATAAATTAGATGAAGAGCAACGCGCAGCATTGCGTGCTGAAAAAGTAGGTTTTGTATTTCAATCTTTTATGTTGGTACAAAGCTTAACCGCGCTTGAAAACGTGATGCTGCCGGCAGAGCTTGCTGGCGAAAGCGATGCCAAAGAGCAAGCTCTTGCCCTATTAGAAAAAGTGGGGCTGAGCCATCGTATTGATCATTACCCATCGCAACTCTCTGGTGGTGAGCAGCAACGTGTAGCCATTGCCCGCGCTTTTATTGGCACACCTAAAATTTTATTTGCCGATGAGCCCTCTGCAAATTTAGACAGTAAAAACGGCAAAATGGTGGAGTCATTATTATTTGATTTAAACCAGCAGCACGGCACAACGCTAATTTTAGTAACTCACGATGAAGCACTCGCGCAAAAGTGCCAGCATATTGTACAAATTGAAGCGGGCTGCTTAGTTAAAAACTCAAAAGAGGACGTAGCGAATGTGGGCTAAGTTAGCACTTAAATTATTTGCGCGTGAATTTCGCCGCGGCGAACTTACAGTAATTAGTGCCGCCATTGCGCTGGCGGTATTAACGGTGCTCACACTGTCTATGGTGACTGAGCGAATAGCACAAAGCATAGCGCAAAAAAGTAGCGCGTTTATTGCCGCAGATAGAGTACTGGCAAGCGCCCATGAGCTAGATACGGCGTTTATTAGCAAAGCCAAACAAGAAAACTTACAAACTGCGCAAATGATCTACTTTGATACCATGTTATTTGCCAACGACGAGATGCAATTTACCTCGGTAAAAGCGGCGTCTAACGAATACCCGTTAAAAGGCGAGTTAAAAGTAAAATCATCGTTGCTTGGCGAAACACAAGTAGCGCAGGGCGGCCCAAAGCCTGGCAATGTGTGGCTAAGTGAATCGGTTTTTTACAGCTTAAATATTGATATTGGCAGCCAAGTAGAGCTAGGCGCAGCAGTATTTAATGTAGAAAAAGTGGTGGTTGAGGAGCCAGATGCGCCGTTTAATGTATTTTCGAGCAGCCGCAGAGTGCTTATAAATATTGCTGATGTTGCAAAAACTGAGGTTATTCAACCTGGCAGCCGAGTAAATTATCGCCAACTCTATGCAGGCGATGAATCAGATATAACGCGGTTTTATGAATGGTTAAAGCCGCAAATGGCTGAAAATCAACGTTGGTATGGCGTAAAAGATAGACAATCACCCATATCAAATAGCTTAAACCGTGCAGAAAGCTTTTTATTACTGGCCGGTTTGCTGGGCATTATTTTGGCTACGGTTGCTATTGCTGTGTCGGCAAAGCGTTATTGTGAGCGCCAATACGACCCCGTAGCAATGATGAAAACACTTGGCGGAAGCCGTGCATTAATTCGTAAAATATATTTTATGCACTTACTCATGGTGTGTGCTTTAGCGGTTATTGTGGGTTTAGCCATAGGCTACGGTTTACAAGAAATAGCCACTGGTTATTTAGCAAAAAGCATGGATATGAGCTTACCTGCCGCCGGGTTTAAACCTTGGCTGGTGGCCATTAGCACAGGGGTTATATGTGCGGTTATGTTCTCTATTAAGCCACTGCTTGATTTATTTGATATTCCACCGCTTAGAGTATTGCGCCGTAATTTAGGCGACAGACTAGCGGTAAGCCGTGTGCACTTAGGTTTAAGCGCGCTTACGGTGTTTTTATTAATGTGGTTATTTAGTAACAACATTAAAATAACGCTTATTTTATTTGTCTCTACGCTTGCTTTGATTGCGGTTTTGTTTGTTATTTCAAAACTAATATTTGGCGGTGGCCGTAAATTAGGCTTAAAACCAGGCAACAGCTGGTCGTTAGCTATTGCCTCTATACAAAAGCGTGCCAACGTAAATGCGGTGCAGCTTATTAGCTTTTCGTTGGCGATAAAATTGCTATTGTTTTTGATTGTGCTTAAAAATGACATGATCTCAGATTGGCAGTCTCAATTACCCGCCGATGCGCCTAATGCATTTTTAGTTAATATTACGCAAAACGAACTTGAGCCTGTAAATAATTACCTAGCAGAGAACGATATTTTAGTATCGGATTTTTATCCAACCATTCGTGGGCGAGTAAATGCGGTAAATGGCGAGCTTGTTGCGCGTAAAGTGTCGTTGCAAGATAACGAGAAAAAAGATGAAGAAGCGCGTTCAGGCATTGGCCGTGAGCTTAATCTAACCTGGCTTGATAATGTGCCAGCCCAAAACGAAATTGTGCAAGGGCAGTGGTTTGGCGAAGGCGCAGTGGGTGAGGCATCGGTTGAGGAGTCTATGCTGGAGCGCCTAGACGTAGAAATAGGCGACACTTTAACATTTTTAATTGGTGCGCAATCATTTGACGCCAAAATTACCAGTGTGCGTAAAGTAAATTGGGCGACGCTAAAACCTAACTTTTTTATTATTTTAAGCCCCGATGTGCTAAAAGATTTTCCGGCAACGTATATTTCATCAGTGCGTATTGAGCCAGAGCAAAAGAAAGCGTTTAGCCAGTTACTGCGCACTTATCCAACCATTACCGCAATCGATGTAGATAACTTTGTTAAGCAAATACAATCAACCATTGAGCAGGTGTCGTTAGCTATTGGCTTTGTGCTTGCTATTGTGGTTTTGTGTGGCGCATTAGTGCTTATATCTCAGGTGCAAGCGAGCCTTGGCGAGCGAATGCAGGAAATAGTAATACTGCGAACTTTAGGCGCCAAAGGGCGGTTAATAAAAAATGCGACGCTTTATGAGTTTTTGCTATTAGGTGGCTTAGCCGGGTTTGTAGCTGCATTATTTAGTGATGTAGCCTTATTGATTGTTCAGCAGCAAATGTTTGATTTAGCCGGTAAATTGCACCCGGCAATTTGGCTAATAGGGCCAGTGTCGGGCGGGGTGTTTGTAGCCGCGCTTGGCTACTTTATGATTGCCTGTAAACTTAAACAAAATACCCAAGGCTTAGTACGTGCTTTAGCCTAAGCTATACTTTTAACGCTAAACGCCCGCACTAAGTTGCGGGCGTTTTTGTTTTTACTCGCCACTGGTAATTTATACAGTGCTCTGGCATTATTACCGTTATTGAAAAATAACAATAATGAGTGTGCTGTTTGGCCATTATTTTAGGGATAGACCCAGGTTCACGTTTAACCGGTTATGGTGTGGTTGCGCATCAAGGCGCTAAATTTACCTATTTAGGAAGCGGGTGCATTAAATTAGCCGAGCATGAGTTCCCCATACGATTAAAAATGATCTACCAAGGGATCACGCAAATAATAGAGCAGTTCTCCCCCGAAACCTTTGCCATAGAAAAAGTATTTATGGCGCATAACCCGGATGCCGCGCTAAAACTGGGCCAAGCCCGAGGAGCCGCCATAGTGGGAGCCTCTATGGCCGACTTACCCGTATTTGAATACTCAGCACGGCAAATTAAACAAGCCGTGGTAGGTAATGGCGGCGCCGATAAGTCGCAAGTGCAACACATGGTAAAAAATATTTTAAAATTACCTGGCACACCGCAAGCCGATGCGGCCGATGCGCTTGCCATTGCAATTTGCCATGCGCACTCAGAACAAAATTTAATAAAACTAGCGGGTAGCGCAAGCAAAACCGTTAGAGGACGTTTAAGGAAATAATTATGATTGGCCGTTTAAATGGCACGTTAGTTGAAAAGCAACCGCCCGAAATTTTATTAGAAGTAAGCGGCGTAGGCTACGAAGTACAAATGCCCATGACCTGTTTTTACGACTTACCCAATATTGGCGAAAACGCCATCGTGTACACGCACTTTGTAGTACGCGAAGACGCACAACTATTATTTGGCTTTAATAATAAAACCGAACGCGCGCTTTTTAGAGAACTATTAAAAGCAAATGGTGTGGGCCCTAAACTAGGCCTAGCAATATTGTCGGGCATGTCGGCGCAACAATTTGTCAGTTGCGTAAACAACGAAGATGCCACAACATTGGTTAAATTACCGGGTGTGGGTAAAAAAACCGCTGAGCGTTTAGTGCTAGAAATGAAAGACCGCTTAAAAGATTGGGGTAACGATTTATTTACGCCATATAGCGATAATGCCGTTATAGAGCCTCCTAGCGATGCAACAATTGCCAATAATGCTGCAGACGATGCCGTATCGGCACTTGTTGCGCTTGGTTATAAATTGCCACAGGCGCAAAAAGCAGTAAAATCGGTAAGTAAACCCGATATGTCTACTGAGGTTCTTATTAAAGAATCTTTAAAATCAATGTTGTGAGTAACCCATGATTGAAGCTGATCGTTTAATTGACGCGAGCGAAAAAACCAACGAAGACACCATAGACCGCGCAATAAGGCCCAAGCTTTTAGCCGACTACAAAGGTCAGCCGCATGTTAAGCAGCAAATGGAAATATTTATTGAGGCAGCGCGCAGCCGCGGTGAAGCACTTGATCATCTATTAATATTTGGCCCGCCGGGCTTAGGTAAAACCACGCTTGCTAATATTGTTGCCAATGAGCTTAATGTAAGTATTAAAACCACTTCAGGCCCAGTACTTGAAAAAGCCGGCGACCTTGCTGCATTACTTACCAACCTTGAAGAAGGCGATGTGCTGTTTATTGATGAAATACACAGACTCAGCCCACAAGTTGAAGAAATACTTTACCCCGCAATGGAAGATTACCAACTCGATATTATGATTGGTGAAGGCCCCGCTGCACGCTCTATTAAATTAGACTTACCACCGTTTACGCTTATTGGCGCGACAACACGCGCAGGCTCACTTACCTCACCACTTAGAGACCGTTTTGGTATAGTGCAGCGCTTAGAGTTTTACTCGGTAGCTGACTTATCGCATATAGTGGGGCGCTCTGCACATTACCTAGATTTACAAATGTGCGACGATGGCGCTACCGAAATTGCAAAACGCTCACGAGGCACACCGCGTATAGCAAACCGCTTATTGCGCCGTGTGCGCGATTACACGCAAGTAAAATCAGATGGTACAGTAAATGCCTCCGTTGCCGAGCTTGCCCTTGATATGATTGACGTAGATAAAAGCGGGTTTGATTACATGGACCGTAAATACTTACTTGCCATTATCGAAAAATTTATGGGTGGGCCTGTAGGGCTAGATAATTTAGCCGCCGCCATAGGCGAAGAAAAAGAAACCATTGAAGATGTAATAGAGCCGTTTTTAATTCAACAAGGTTTTATACAGCGCACACCGCGCGGGCGAATTGTATCAGACAATGCGTATCATCACTTTGGTTTACTCCCAAAACAAGATTAGCCCCTCTTTAGCCTGTTACAGTAAATGTAGCGGGCTACTTCCTCTGTTAAATGTAATACCAATTTGCAATAACACTTAATCATTTTGCGAGGCAAACGTGTCGCTACCTGCGTTAAAAACTCTCATTTACGACTGCATGCAAAAGGTAGAGCAGTGCAGGAGCAATTGCCAAGAACAACGAAATAGCGAATTTTTTGCCTAGCTATCAACACGTTTTTCCAGCCTCAACATAGCTCACTTAATTAAGAAAATTAGTATAATTTTTTAAAACTTACTCAGCTTTCATCCACTTTGTTGCAAATGTAACCAATAAATTAAAATCGTTTTGTAATTCACTTAACGTTAAGACTGGCGTGGCTATGCTGCGTACCATTAAAACCAGTTAGCTTTAAAACAGTAGCAACATAAGAGACTAGATGCGGCGCTAATTGTGTTAATAAGTTTTACCTTGTAATAAACATGCTTTTTACTGAAAGTAGATAATTTAAAGATACGAGCGGGTAAAAAAAGATACTAAATACACCGTTGGCAATTAAACAGATTGTGTAATTTATACTTATTGTATGCCAAGTTGGCGGTAAAATTTAGGCAAAAAAAAGCCCGCATATAATGCGGGCAAACAACAAGTTGAAGGAAGTAATCTAGGGAACTACGTTTTACTTAATCAGGTTTTATCCAAAAAGAGTAAAACAATGTAATACGATTAAAAATCCTATTACTAAGAACTTGGCTTAATGAAAAATGTTTCATTCAGTGCGTAAGCTCGGTATGGGAGAATAATACGGAATAAGCATTTTTTGTTCAAACTAGAAAATTTAAATTTTCAGATAAGAAAAACTAATCTGATGAATTTTTTTGTTGTTCGAATCTTGTACGTTAATTATTCGTTAACTTTATAAGTGGCTGAAAATTAATAAATAACTGGTCTGAGCTGTATTGTTACAGTATTAGTTATATTAGTACATGCAAAGTGCCGTGAATTACTTTTGCGTGCTTATGCACTTTTTATGAATAAACGGTGCGTTTTATTAAGTTTACTGCGTATATTTACGCACTTTTGTAGTATTAAGTTGTGTTTTACTAAACGCGGTAGTCGCGTTTTAGAAACAAACAAGCGATTAAGCGTATGTTTAACGTTTTTTGTTGCCAATTCATAGCAATATCGTTGTCAGTAAACCCTTGACTCGATACACTAGATGCAACTTATGGCCGTTACAATGGTCTTATTTACACAAAATAACCAAATTGACGTTTTTTGAAATTATTTAGGAGTTTAACGTGGGATCAGGGCTTAATTTTTTAGATCTAATTCTAGAAGCCAGTTTGCTTGTGCAGTTAGTAATGCTAGCGCTAGTAGCAATGTCTGTTATGTCATGGGCAATTATTTTTCAGCGCAAAAAAGCAATTAGCGACGCCTTGTCTGATGCAAAAAAATTCGAACAAAAATTTTGGTCAGGTATCGACTTAAGCAAACTATACAACGAAATCTCATCACGTAGCGGTCAATCTCATGGTATTGAAGCGTTATTTACATCTGGCTTTAAAGAATTTGCACGCCATAAAAAGAACACCTTTCAAAGTGCTGGCATTGTAATGGAAGGTACGCATCGCTCTATGCGTGTGGCGCTGTCGCGTGAAATTGAAAAACTAGAATCGAGCTTATCGTTTTTAGCAACAGTGGGTTCGATTAGCCCATATATCGGCTTATTCGGTACGGTGTGGGGTATTATGAATGCCTTTATTGCACTTGGTGAAGTGAAGCAAGCAACATTACAAATGGTAGCGCCAGGTATTGCTGAGGCACTTATTGCAACTGCAATGGGCTTATTTGCGGCTATTCCGGCTGTTATTGCGTATAACCGCTTTGCTAATAAAGTTGAAAAACTAGAATCACACTACATCAACTTTATGGAAGAATTTGCCAATATTTTACACCGTCAAGCAGCTACCCAAATAGAGGCTAAAGCGAATGTATCAGCGTAAGAAGCGCCGTCCGGTCGCAGAAATTAATGTAGTACCTTACATTGATGTAATGTTGGTATTGCTAATTATATTTATGGCAACAGCACCGCTTATTACTCACGGTGTAAAAGTTGATTTACCAAAAATGGAAGAGTCGGATTTAGTTGATACTAAAGACACGCCACCCATTATTGCCTCAATTGACTCGGCAGGTAAGTACTATGTAAGCATAGGGACTGATCCAGAGGAGCCAATGGAAGCACTTGATGTGGCCGCAGTTATTAAGCTTCAGCTAATGAAAAACCCTGATGTACCAGTAATGATTAAAGGCTCTGGTAAGGTTTCTTACCAAGAAGTGTTGTTATTAATGGACTTTTTAAAGAATGCTGGCGTACCATCTGTGGGTTTAATGACAGAATCCTTTGAGGGGACACAGTAGTAACATGAATAGTTCTATAATCAAGTCAGTACTTTTACATTTAGGTTTAGGGGGCTTTTTGTGGGCAACTGCAAATATACATCCACCGGCACCTAAAGTAATGGAAGTGACTCTTAATTCGGCTATTCCTGAGCCTGATAATGCGGTTTCGGCGGTCACGGTTGATCAAAAACAAGTTGAGCAAAAAATTGCTGAGCTACAAAAAAAAGAAGATGCTAAAAAACGCGCTGAAGATAAACGCATTCGTGACTTAGAACGCAGAGCCGCCAATGCGCGTAAACAGCGTGAAGCCGAAGCGCGTAATATTAAAAAGCTAGAGCAACAGCGCAAAGCAAAAGAGAAAGAAAAAGCACAAGCTGAGGCTGAAGCTAAAAAAGCGCGCGAAATTGAACAAAAAGAGCGTGCTAAAGCAAAACAAGCCGAAAAGCAAAAGCAAGAGGCTGAAAACGCCGCTAAAGCTGCTGCAGATAAACGCAAAGCAGAAGAAGAGGCACTAAAAAAAGCCGAAGCAGAGCGTAAAAAGCGTGAAGCAGAAGCTAAAGAACGTGCAAAAGAAGCCGAGCGTAAACGTCAGCAAGCACTGCAAGAGCAAATGTTACAAGAACAACTTGCTAAAGAGCAGGCTGCACGTAGTAAAATACGCCAACAGCAAGTAGTAAGCGAAGTTGATAAGTACCGTGCTTTAATTATGGCGCGCATTCAGCAAAACTTACTGATTGATGAAAAAATGAAAAACCAACAGTGTCGAGTAAATATTCGTCTTGGGTTTAATGGTTTAGTAACGCAAGTTAAATCGTTAGGAGGTGATAAGCTAGTGTGTGAAGCTGCACTTAGAGCTGTGCGCATGGCCGATACATTACCTGTATCTAAAGACAAAGACGTATTCGAGCAACTTAAGAATATTAATTTAACAATCAAGCCAGAATTTTAAAGGAATGATATGTTCAGCAAAATTAAAATAGCCTTTGTAGTTATATTATTAGGGTTTCAGGGTGTAGCAAATGCGGCACTTGAAATTGTAATAACTGAAGGTGTAGACGGCGCACGTCCTATTGCCATCGTGCCTTTTAAATACAACGGTGTTGGCCCAATTCCACAAAAATTGAGCGATGTAATTGCTGCCGATTTAATGCGCAGTGGTAAATTTAAACCGGTAGATGTAGCACAAATGCCACAGCTTCCTAATAAAGACGGCGACATTGACTACGCAGCATGGGTAAACCAAGGTGTAGAAGCGGTTGTAGTAGGCGAGGTAGAGCAACAAACTGATGGGCGTTACTTAGTACGCTACGAATTAGTTGATGTTATTCGTGGGCAAATTACCGGTGGCCAAACTCAAATGATGAGCAGCGGTAAACTAGTAAAAAGCCAAGATCATATTTTAGAAGCACGCGAAAGCGTAATTGGTGAAAGTGGCTTTCGCCGTTATTCACACCGCATAAGCGATGTAGTATATGAAAAGCTAACCGGTGAAAAAGGCGCGTTTTTAACTAAAATTGCTTATGTAATCGTACGTGAAGACCAAGCTAAGCCATACCAATTAGTGGTTGCCGATTACGATGGCTTTAACGAGCAAGTATTATTGCGCTCAAAAGAGCCGTTAATGTCGCCAGCTTGGTCACCAGATGGTACTAAGCTTGCGTATGTAACGTTTGAAAACCGCCAAAGCCAAATTTACATTCAAGACCTATACTCAGGTAAGCGTGAGCTGATCACTAGTTACCGCGGTATTAACGGTGCACCGCAGTTTTCACCAGATGGCAAAAAAATGTTATTGGTGCTTTCTAAAGATAAAACAGGTGCAACTGAAGTTTACGTTTTAGATTTAGCAACCCGTAAAGAAACACGCCTTACACGCCACCGTAGTATAGATACTGAACCATCTTGGTATCCAAATGGCCAGGATATTGTGTTTACATCTGAAAGGGGTGGTAATGCCCAGATTTATAAGTTAAATTTAAGAACTGGTAGGTCACAACGATTGACCTTCGACGGCGATATGAACCTAGCGGGTTCTATAACGCCAGACAGTAAAGAATTAGTGA
The DNA here is from genome assembly GCF_028599265.1 of Pseudoalteromonas sp. Angola-4. NCBI lineage: Bacteria > Pseudomonadati > Pseudomonadota > Gammaproteobacteria > Alteromonadales > Pseudoalteromonadaceae > Pseudoalteromonas > Pseudoalteromonas sp. Angola-4. The sequence goes on from NZ_JAQREK010000026.1 coordinate 38,631, forward strand.
TGGTTAACCGTACCAACGGGCAGTACCATCTTGCTAAGAAAGAGCTGGCTACAGGCGCGTTTCAAGTATTAACGCGAACTCGCCTTGATGAATCACCGAGCATAGCGCCAAACGGTTCGATGATCATTTATAGCACGCTTCATAATAATAAACAGGTACTCGCGCTGGTATCGATGGACGGTCGCTTTAAAGCACGTTTACCCGTGCTAGACGGACAAGTAAAGGCACCAGCTTGGTCGCCATATTTACAGTAATATTTGCTGGTTTACTCAAAAATAGGAATCTACTCAATGCAACTTAACAAAGTACTTAAAGGCCTGCTAATCGCTGTGCCAGTAATGACATTAGCCGCTTGTAGCTCATCTTCAGATATTGATGAAGGCGCAGCTAACCAATCAAATCAAAGTGCAGTTGAGCAATCAACAAACACGGATACAGTTGAAGTAGCAACAATTTCACCTGAACAACAAGCAGAAGAGCAACTTCGTCAAAAGTATGAAGCGCTTCGTCAAGAACAAATTATTTACTTTGACTTCGACAAAGCAACTGTTGAGAACAAGTACGCAGAATTACTTCGTGCACATGCTGAGTTTTTAGTTCAGAACCCTTCAGTAAAAGTATTAATTGAAGGTCACGCTGATGAGCGCGGTACGCCTGAGTACAACATTGCACTAGGTGAGCACCGTGGCCAAGCTGTAGAAAAATACCTACAAAGCTTAGGTGTTTCTGCTAGCCAAATGTCAGTAGTTAGCTACGGTGAAGAGAAACCAATGGTTAAATCTCGCACTGAATCAGCTTTCGCTAAAAACCGCCGTGCGGTACTAGTTTACTAAGATAAGAGATATTATGAAGCCGAAAATTATTTTGGCAGCCATGATATTGAGCGGGAGCACCCAAGTTTTGGCTGCTCCCGCTCCTGTTTCAGAAGCTGCAAGTTCACAGTCGAGCATAGAGAAGCGTTTAGCGTCACTAGAAAACATGATGCAGTCGCGAAACTTATTACAAGTTGAATTACAGCAACAACTTAATCTACTTCAAGATGAAGTAAGCCAAATTCGCGGTGTTACTGAAGAGCAAAGTTATAAACTTGAAAAAGTACTTCAGCGCCAGCGTGAGCTTTATCAAGAAATAGAAAACCGCGTAAGCCAAGCGTACACACAACCCGCTGCTGCGCCTGCAACCGATTACACGCAATCGAGCGACGCACAAACCTATAGCAGTGACTTATCTGAAAACGAAGCGTATGAGCGTGCAGTAGCGCTAATAATGAAAGATAAACGCTACGACCAAGCTATTCCTGAGTTTCAAACATTTTTAACAACCTATCCTAATTCTGTGTATGCCTCTAATGCACATTATTGGCTTGGGCAGTTGCTGACTATTAAAAATGATGGTGTAAAAGCAAGTGAGCACTTTAAAGTTGTGGTTAATGAGTTTCCTAACTCAAATAAACGACCAGATGCCATGTTAAAGTTAGGCACGCTTTTACAAGAGCAAGGCCTGAATCAAGAGGCACAAAAAATATTGGGTGATCTAATTAACCAATATCCAAGTACAACTGCTGCAAAACTTGCAACCGAGCGTCTAGCTAATTAGGACGCATTTAAGCGGTGTATTTAAAGCTCAAACTACATAGAAATACTCGGCGAATCTTGTATTTGCATGTAGTTTGAGCACAAACGCTTTAATTTTGCTCACCTAGGCATAAAAACTGAAAAAAAGAGACATTTTCGGTTGCACTCATTTTATAAATAAGTATTATAAGCGCCCGCAGCAAACGAATGGTTACCCCACTCAAAATGCGGCAAAAAGAGCGGGTCATTAGCTCAGTTGGTAGAGCAGTGGACTTTTAATCCATTGGTCGATGGTTCAAGTCCATCATGACCCACCATTCTTTATTAAGGTAAAGATTGGTTCAATCGGCGGATTTACGCAGCTCACTTAAATAGTAAGCAGACAGAGCGGGTCATTAGCTCAGTTGGTAGAGCAGTGGACTTTTAATCCATTGGTCGATGGTTCAAGTCCATCATGACCCACCATTCTTTATTAAGGTAAAGATTGGTTCAATCGGCGGATTTACGCA
>NZ_JAQREK010000027.1:0-39328 GCF_028599265.1 Pseudoalteromonas sp. Angola-4
ATTAAAACCACTTAAAGATCTATTGCACAAAGAGAAGTGAAAGAGGAGTAAATGAGAAAATACAAGCTATTGTTTATTAGCTCTTTCAAATTAGCTTGTTTAGCTTTATTACTCACTCTAAAAGCGCTGCGTCTCTTATCCTCTTTGTGAATATGTGTTTATTACGGGCTTTGCCCATCACGCCAACAAGCTTGAGTGTACAATTTTAAATTCACTGTATGAAATTTCGCCCGTAGGCGTGAAGCTTGCTCACGCGAGAATCAGCGTTTTGGTTTTTTTAATTTTTTACTAATAAAATCACTTAAAAATCTATTGCACAAAGAGAAGCGAAAGAGGAGCAAATGAGAAAATACCTTTCAGGACAAGACAGGTATTAAAACAAAAAAGCCGCGCTATTTTTACATAGCGCGGCTTTTTAATGAGGCTAAGGGTTACTCAGCGCTCATTGTTTTAGTCATGTCTGAACTAGCACGACCTGCAGGTTTAATTGACCCTGCGCGTAAGCCACTATCAGGAACTAACTCACGTTTATCGTGTGCCATGGCAACTGATGTATGCTTTACGTCGCTATCAGCAACTGGTGTCGGTTGAGCCATAGGTGCGCTTGCAGCCCCTTTGCTAATAACCGTTTTTGCATTGGCATCTTTTTGCTCAGCTACTTCAGTCTCTGCTTTAACAGGCTCAGGTTTCGCTGGTTGCTCAGCTACTTCAGGCTGTGCTTTAACAGGCTCAGGTTTCGCTGGTTGCTCAGCTACTTCAGGCTCTGCTTTAACAGGCTCAGGTGTTGCTGGTTGCTCAGCTACTTCAGGCTCTGCTTTTACAGGCTCAGGTTTCGCTGGTTGCTCAACTACTTCAGGCTCTGCTTTAACAGGCTCAGGTGTTGCTGGTTGTTCAGCTACTTCAGGCTCTGCTTTAACAGGCTCTGGTGTTGCTGGTTGCTCAGCTACTTCAGGCTCAGCTTTAACAGGCTCTGGTGTTGCTGGTTGCTCAGCTACTTCAGGTTCTGATTTCACAGGCTCGGATGCTGTTATTGGTTGCTCAGTAACAACAACTGGCTCTTCAGCTGTTTCAGGATCAACAGTGTGTACTGCATCGTCATCGGCTGTTGGTTGCTCTGCTTTAGGGGCAGCTTCAACTTTAGCTAAATCTTCTACAGCTAACGCTTGCTCAACATTTTCTGATGCATCGTTTGAGGTTGGCTGCTCAGCTTTTGCTTTTAGCTCTGCCTCATACTCAGCGGCAGCTTGATCTGCTACTGGCACAAATGCCGGAGCTTCATCTGCTTTTTCTTCTGTAGCTTCACCTTGTTCAGGACGACGGCGACGCTGGCCCGAAGCGCGAAGGTGACGAGGAGAACGGCGTGAACGCGTACGTGTTTGCCCTTGCTCATCTTCAGAGTTTGCTTCGTCAGTTGACGCTGCAGCTACTGGCTTTTCTTCTTGCTCAGGTTGTGCCTTAGGCGCTTGCTCTTTCACAGGTGCAGGTTTTGTTTGCTCTGACTTTTGCTCATTTGCAGTTTGCTTTGCTGCTGGCGCTTGCTCTTGCGCTTTAGGCTGCTCTACTTTAGCTGTTTCAGTGCTTTGCTGCGCTTGCTCAGTCGTATCAGATGCTTTTACTTGCTCAGTATTTTCATCTTGGATACGTACTTTTTTGCGAACATTACGACGTTGACGGCGAACTTTTGGCTTTTGCTCTTTAGGCTCAGTGCTTTGCTTAGCCTCTGTTTCATTCGCTTTTACGTCTGTTTTAACTTGCTCTTTGTCTGCATTACGATTGTCGTTATTACGGTTATCGTTACGCTTACGCGAGTTAGGATTACGACGGCGCTTATTGCGGTTCTCGTTTTTCTCTTGGCTTTCGTTCGCGGTAGATTCAGTTTTCACTTCTTCTTCAGCAGGGCGTTCACCACGAGGTTTAGAGCGTGAGTTATTACGACGACGCTGGTTGTTATTGCGGCGACGGTTGTCACTGTTACCACGGCGATTGTTATTACGTGTTTGCTGTTGCTTTTCTTGCTCAGCTTTTTCTTTTGCTTGCTTTTCTTCTTCGCTTTCACCAGCAAATAACGACTTAAACCAATTACCAATAGCAGCCAATAGGCCACCTTCAACCTTAGGTACAGCAACAGGCGCTGCTGGTTTGTCTACTTTAGCTTGCGGCGCTGGCGTTGAAGGCATAACAACACCTTTAAGCATCGGCTCTTCACGAACAGGCGCAGCTGCTGGTTTAGCCATTTCGAACGATTCTGGCTCAGGTGCAACAACTTGCTCGTAACTTACTGTTTCTAGTGTTTCGTCTTTACGTAAACGCATCACTTCGTAGTGCGGTGTTTCCATGTGTTGATTAGGAATAATAACCACATCACATTTATGATGTTTTTCAATACGATGAACGCTTCTGCGCTGCTCGTTTAATAAATAAGCGGCAACCGCTACAGGCACTTGTGCATTTACTTGTGCTGTGTTGTCTTTAATTGCTTCTTCTTCAATTAAACGCAAAATAGACAAGGCGATAGACTCGTTAGAACGAATAGTACCTTGGCCGCTACAACGCGGACATGGGCCTTGGCTTGCTTCACCTAGTGAAGGGCGCAAACGCTGGCGCGACATTTCAAGTAAACCAAAGCGCGAAATTTTACCAATTTGTACACGCGCACGATCTGGACGAGCGGCATCTTTTAAGCGGTTTTCTACTTCACGCTGATGGCGTGGCGGTGTCATATCGATAAAGTCGATAACAATTAAGCCACCTAAGTCGCGAAGACGTAATTGACGCGCAATTTCATCAGCCGCTTCTAAGTTAGTATTCAGTGCTGTTTCTTCGATATCTCCGCCTTTTGTTGCTTTAGACGAGTTGATATCAATAGAGGTAAGCGCTTCTGTTGGGTCAATTACAATTGAGCCACCTGAAGGCAAACGTACTTCACGTTGGAACGCAGACTCAATTTGGCTTTCAATTTGGTAATGCGTAAACAATGGCGTGTCGCCTTGATAAAGCTTTACGCGGCTCATAAAGTCAGGGCGAAAACGCTCAATGTGCGCTTTAGCTTCTTCAAATACACGTGGTTTATCAATTAATATTTCACCAATATCACGACGTAAATAATCGCGAATAGCGCGAAAAATCACATTGCTTTCTTGGTGAATCAAAAACGGTGCTTTAGCACTGTCGGCTGCTTGTTGAATTGCATCCCAATGTACTAAAAGTGCTTTTAAATCGTAGTTTAATTCTTCAAACGATTTGCCAACACCTGCTGTACGAACAATTAAGCCCATACCTTTAGGAAGTTCTAATCGGCTAAGTGCTTCTTTAAGGTCTGTACGCTCATCGCCTTCAATACGACGAGAAATACCGCCTGCACGAGGGTTGTTTGGCATTAGCACTAAGTAGCTACCCGCTACGCTGATAAAGGTAGTAAGGGCTGCGCCTTTTTGGCCGCGCTCTTCTTTATCAACTTGTACAATTACTTCTTGGCCTTCTTTAATCACGTCGCGAATATTTGGGCGACCATGAAAAGTGTAACCTTGTGGGAAGTAAGTACGGGCAATTTCTTTTAAAGGAAGGAAACCATGACGATCGGCGCCGTAATCTACGAAAGCCGCTTCTAAAGAGGGTTCAATGCGTGTGATTTTGCCTTTATAAATATTTGCTTTTTTCTGTTCGTGACCTGGGCTTTCTATATCTAAATCATATAGGCGCTGGCCGTCAACCAGTGCTACGCGCATTTCTTCTTGCTGCGTTGCATTGATTAGCATACGTTTCATATTGTTACTCTACTTATTTTTTGTCGCTGACATGACGAAACGTGTTCGCCTGTTCAGTTGTTCCTTTTTTTAGAATGTGCAGCCTCACGACTGGGTCTGTAACGGAACGCTCTGTAATGTGTATGCAGTATTTTTTAAATGCTGGCTAACAATAACGTACGCTTACGTTATTAAATTCTTTATGGTGCTAAAACTGTCGGCTCTTATGCTCTTTACAAGTTTTACACAGAAGTTGGCCTGTCATATCAATCTTTTTAGTACGTTTATGTTAGGCGCGTAGGGCTCGTTAAGTAACTTAAATACGATGAGTATTTTCTAAGTACTTGCGAGCAAAGTTCGCTGCCGAATGTTAATAAACGCTTATTTGCTAGATTTTTAGTTCTAAATAAGCTGCTATACGGTACTACGTGTGAGCAAATGCTGAACAACGTTTTTACGTCGTCACTATCAAACAAATTATTTGTTCATTGCTTTTATTTTTACATTAAATGTAAATTCATGTTCAAACTTAACCAGTAATATATTACGCGCATTACTGTTAGTTGATCGCACGTGTTAACTGAGTAGGTATAAAAGCTTTGGAAAACTTAACTCGGATCTGTATGATCGGCTACCCAGAATGTGCATCACGAATGTTTTAATGTGTTAAAAAGCACCGTTGTTATTTGCAAATACTAAATATTTGCGCTGCTGATTATCCCACTATTATAACCGTGTTAGCAACTAAATTATTTTACTTAAATCAGTGATTAGGCAATGTCAGAAAAAACCGGCTTACAAGTAACTTTTGTCACAATCAACGAGGACCATTTAGGTCAGCGTATTGATAACTTTCTTATTACCCATTTAAAAGGGGTGCCTAAAAGCGCTGTTTATAAAATTTTACGCAAAGGCGAGGTACGCGTTAATAAAAAGCGTATTAAACCAGTTTACAAATTACAGCTTGATGATGTAGTGCGTATTCCGCCAATTAAAGTAGCAGAGCGCGAAGAGTTTGTGCCTAAAAAGCTTGATAAAGTGAAGCAATTAGAAGACGCAATACTCTTTGAAGACAAATACCTTATTGTAATTAACAAGCCCTCGGGCATGGCAGTACATGGCGGTAGTGGCTTAAGCTACGGTTTAATAGAAGCACTACGCGTATTACGCCCAGATGAGCGCAGTTTAGAGCTAGTACACAGGCTTGATAGAGACACATCGGGGTGTTTATTAATTTCAAAGCGTCGCTCGGTACTTACCGCATTGCATGAGCAGCTGCGTGAAAAAACGATGGAAAAAAATTACTGGGCGTTGGTAACAGGGCAGTGGGATTCGTCGGTTAAAAATGTGACCGAAGGGCTGCGTAAAAACACCCTCAAGTCGGGCGAGCGAGTAGTGCGTGTAGATAATAACGAAGGTAAACCTTCACATACTCGCTTTAGAGTACTTGAGCGTTTTAACGAGTGTTCGTTAGTGCAAGCCTCACCTGTGACTGGACGTACTCACCAAATTCGTGTTCATACACAGTGTAAAGGCCACCCTATTGCATGCGATGATAAATACGGCGACCAAGGGTTTGATGTATCAATGCGCAAAATAGGCTTAAACCGCTTATTTTTACACGCCCACGATTTAAGCTTTTATCACCCTAAAAACGAAACTACCATGCGCGTAGAGGCGCCGCTTGATAACGCACTTAAAAGTTGTATTTTAAAATTAAGAGATGCTAAAGCGTAATGACCACCGCTGTATTAAAAAAATATAAACTGGTTATTTTTGATTGGGATGGCACTGTAATGGACTCAATTAGCAAAATTGTTAATTGTATTCGTCACAGTGCGCTGGCGCTTAATATTGAGCCGCCGAGCGACACTGCAATTAAAAATATTATTGGTATGTCGCTTGAACTTGCTATTGAGGTGCTATTTCCTGAGGACGTAGCGCAGCATCCCGCATTAATTAACGGCTATAAACAGCAATACCGTGTTGATACGACTGCCACTCCTGTATTTGATAATGTAGAAAATGTACTAAGTGCGTTAAAAGCACAAGGAGTTATTTTAGCGATTGCCACAGGTAAAGGGCGTGATGGTTTAATGCGTTTATTAGAGCAAACTCAGTTAGGGCATTACTTTAGTGCCACGCGCACAAGTGATGAAGCACGCTCTAAACCTTCGCCCGATATGCTTGAACAACTATTAGCTGAATTAGCAATAAATGCCGACGAAGCACTCATGATTGGGGATACCAAAATAGATATGGCCATGGCACAGGCAGCCAACATAGATAGAATTGGCGTTACCATGGGCGTACACAGTGCAGCGCAGCTAAGTGAGTTTAGCCCCGTTGCAACCGTTGATAATTACCAGCAGCTGCAACGCATACTACTTGGCTAAGGTTGAGCGGCGAGTATGTCGAGATTAAACTCAGCCAATAGCTGGCTGAGTTTAATAAGAGGCAAGCCTATTAAGCTATTAGGATCGTCTCCGTTTAATTTTTCAAATAAGCAAATCCCTAATCCTTCACTTTTAAAGCTCCCAGCACAGTTATATGGCTGCTCTGCATCGCAGTAGGCTTCTATTTGCTCTTTGGTGAGTGTTCTAAATACTACCTCAAAAGGCTCTATTAACGTTTTTGCTTTATCGCTAGCAATATCGTAAACACACAGGCCTGTTAAAAACGTGACAGTTTGGCCGCTAAACAAAGAAAGCTGCTTTATGGCGTTTTCTTTATTATGAGGTTTACCAAGTATTTGCCCATCAAATACGGCCACTTGGTCGGAGCCGATTGCAAGGCCTTTAACAAAATGATCGCAAGCTGCACGCGCTTTGCGCTCGCTTAGGCGCTTAACAAGTTGCTCTGGGGTTTCGTTTGGTATGGCTATTTCGTCAATATCAGGCGAAAAAGTACTAAATGGCAGATTAAATTTTTGCAATAAAGACTGCCTAAATGGCGAGCTTGACGCTAATATAAGCGGGTGCTTCATAAATTATTATCCTAATTAAAATTAGTTTGAGTTAGGATAAATCAGATCCGTAATGAAAACACGTGAAAAACCATGTAAAAATGCTTTTTTGCTTTGACTAACCAATTAACTATCTATATGATGCAGCCCCTATGCAAAAGGTAAAAATTCCCATCACTCTTCATCCTGGGAAAGCAGCGCAACACCGTTTAACTTACGATGGTATTGTACCGCTTGAAAAACTTGCTCGTTTACGAGGTGTTGTACAGGAAGAAGTAGGTGAAATAGCGGTAAAAATTCAGTGCAAAACCGATGAGCAAGGTTTAGTTGTGATTAGTGGCAATTTGTCTACACACGTAACTGTAACTTGTCAGCGTTGTAATGATGATTTAGGGTTGGATTTGGATCAAGACTTTATGTATTCGCCTGTTGGTTTGGATGCTGAGTCAGATGATCTTCCTGAAGTCTACGATGAAGTAGCGCTTGATGAAAACGGTGAAATTAACGTGTTTGAGTTAATCGAAGACGAGCTAATTTTAGCCGTGCCATTAGTGCCTACACACAACGAAGCTTCGTGCAATTACTCATCAAAGCCTGCTAGCTTTGGTGTACTAAAGGCGGAAGATGATAAACCAAATCCATTTGATATTTTGAAACAACTTAAGAAAGATTCTTAGGAGAAGACTAATGGCTGTACAAAAAAGCAAAAAGTCTCGTGCAAGACGCGGCATGCGCCGTTCACACGATGCGATCAACGGTCCAACTTTAACAGTTGACCAAACTTCAGGTGAGACTCATCGTCGTCACCATGTAACTGCTGACGGTTACTACAAAGGCGTTCAAGTAATTTCTAACTAAGAGATTGCTTTATGCTGACTAATCTAACCATAGCGTTAGATATGATGGGGGGCGATTATGGCCCCCGTTCATCTATCCCCGCTGCCGTTTGCGCAGTAAATGCTCATGCCAATTTAACACTCATTTTATGTGGCAACGAGCAAGTAATTACTAATCAGTTAGAATCCCTCGATTCACTTTCACACCCACGTTTAATTATTCGCCATTGCAGCGAAGTTGTCACTAATGCCTGCGAACCCGCTTTAGCTGTGCGTTCAAAAAAAGACTCCTCTATGCGTGTCGCCCTTGATTTAGTTAAATCGGGTGAAGCACAAGCATGTGTAAGCTCGGGTAACACCGGCGCTTTATTTTTTATGGCTCATTACGTATTAAAAATGCTGCCTGGTGTTAAACGCCCCGCATTAATATCGGCCGTTCCTACAGAGCGAAAAAATCCAGTTTATCTGCTTGATTTAGGCGCTAATGTGCATTGTGATTCAGAAATACTTTATCAATTTGGCATTATGGGCTCGGTAGTAGCAGGCCAAGCTCTTGGCTGCGATAACCCTAAAGTGAGTTTACTTAATATTGGCTCTGAAGACATAAAAGGCCATGAAGGCATAAAGCAAGCAGCGCAGCTTATGCAGCAAAGCCCTTATATTAATTACACGGGTTACAGTGAAGGCAGTGATATTTTTTCGGGGAAAGCCGATGTCATTGTGTGTGAAGGGTTTGTCGGAAACGTTGCATTAAAAACCTGCGAAGGCATTGCTAAACTGATCATGAAAAAGTTTACAAGCGCCTTAGAAAAGCACTTAATTTACAAATGCATGGCGTTTATTTTAAGTCCTATCATAAAAAAACTCTATAATCGGGTGAACCCCGACCAGTATAACGGTGCTTCTCTGGTAGGATTGCGCGGTATTGTCGTTAAAAGCCATGGAAATGCATCAGCAAAAGCATTTCAAGCAGCAATCGATGAAGCGGTAAAAGAGGTTGAACGTCAACTTCCAAATAAAATAGCCGCTATTTTCGAAAAAACACATTCTAAAAACTCGGCGGCCGAATAACGTTTAGGTGCCGTAGTTACACTAAATTTTTGTTTAATTAAAAAGAGCAAAGTATGGCACAAAAAATTGCACTTCTATTTCCTGGTCAGGGCTCACAAAGCGTTGGCATGTTAAGCGAGCTACTAGAGAGCTCTGACATTGTAAAAGCAACCTTTAGTGAAGCGTCAAGCGCACTTGGCTACGATTTAGCAGCGCTTGTACTAAATGGCCCAGAAGAAGAACTTAATCAAACTCACCGCACTCAACCTGCTTTATTAACAGCAAGCGTGGCAATTTACCGCCACTGGTTAGCTGCAAACCCAGATGTGGATGTGGTTATGGCTGGTCACAGCTTAGGTGAATACTCTGCATTGGTATGTAGTGACGTTATTAGCCTAGGTGAAGCGGTAAAACTTGTTGAAAACCGTGGCTTATACATGCAAGAAGCTGTACCTGCGGGCGTAGGCTCTATGGCTGCCATTATTGGTTTAGGCGATGAGCAAATAAAAACAGCATGTGAAGAGTCTGCACAAGGCGAGGTTGTTTCACCTGTAAATTATAACTCACCAGGGCAAGTTGTTATTGCAGGGCATAAAGCTGCTGTTGATAGAGCTTCACAAGCGTGTAAAGATGCCGGCGCAAAACGTGCCTTACCATTGAGTGTAAGCGTGCCTTCACATTGTGAACTAATGAAACCTGCGGCTGAAAAACTTGCCAACGATTTAGCCGCTTTAACATTTAATACACCTAAGTGTGATGTAATTAATAATGTTGATGTAAAAGCACAAAGCTCGGCTGATGCAATTAAAGATGCATTGGTACGTCAACTATACAGCCCAGTTCGTTGGACAGAAACAGTACAGGCTTTAGTTGCTCAAGGCATTACGCAAAGCTACGAATTTGGCCCAGGTAAAGTATTAACTGGACTTGCAAAACGAATTGATAAAGCAATGGTATGTGGCTCAGTAAATGACGCTGCTGCTATCGACGCTGCAAAATAAGAGAATATAAAATGACTAATTTATTTTCATTAGAGGGCAAAGTTGTCCTAATTACTGGCGCAAGCCGTGGTATTGGTAAAGCAATTGCAAACACTTTAGTAGCGCAAGGCGCAAAAGTAGCAGGTACTGCTACGAGTGAGTCAGGCGCGGCTAAAATTAGCGATTACTTAGGTGATAACGGTAAGGGTTATGCTTTAAACGTAACCGATCCTGCATCGATTGAGGCTACATTAGCAGCAATAAAAGCCGACTTAGGCGATGTTGACGTACTTGTAAATAACGCAGGTATTACCCGTGATAATTTATTAATGCGTATGAAAGACGGTGAGTGGGACGATATTATCGACACTAACTTAAGCTCTATCTTCCGTTTATCTAAAGCGGTATTACGCCCAATGATGAAGAAAAAGAACGGCCGTATTATTAATATTGGCTCAGTTGTGGGCACTATGGGTAATGCAGGCCAAGCTAACTACGCGGCAGCTAAAGCGGGTGTTATTGGCTTTTCTAAATCGCTTGCACGCGAAGTTGCATCGCGCGGCATTACAGTAAATGTAGTAGCCCCTGGTTTTATTCAAACTGATATGACCGATGAGCTAACAGAAGATCAAAAAGCGGCCACCCTTGCTAATGTACCAGCAGGTCGATTAGGTCAACCTGATGAAATAGCAGCGGCAGTGTGTTATTTAGCATCTGACGCGGCTGCGTATGTATCTGGCGAGACTTTGCATGTAAATGGCGCGATGTACATGGTTTAACCGCCATTGTTATAAGCAAATGCTAAAAATAACTTAAGTAAGTGACCTCAAAAACATTGAAATTTTTATGATCTTGCTTTAAACATACTTGAAATCGCTGTGAAAATAAGCGATAAAAGACAAAACAAACACTCAGAGGTTTGACCAGACAATTATTTATGGTCAAATCATTGAATCAGAGAATTATGCGGCGTAAACTACGCCGCAATCTGAAAATAACGCATTGGCGTTTTTAATAAAGGAAAGAAGAATGAGCGATATCCAAGAACGCGTAAAAAAAATTATCATCGAACAGCTAGGTGTTAAAGAAGAAGAAGTTAAAAACGAAGCTTCTTTCGTGGACGACTTAGGTGCAGATTCTCTTGATACTGTTGAACTAGTTATGGCTCTTGAAGAAGAGTTTGATACTGAGATCCCAGATGAAGAAGCTGAAAAGATCACTACAGTACAATCTGCAATCGATTACGTATCAGCTCACGCTGAGTAATTAATCGCATATTAAAGGCAGCATTCGCTGCCTTTAATCTATATATCCAAACCACCTCAAAGTTCATGATTCAAATTCACCCGCTTTTACTCTCTACTGCATTCATTTGTAATAGCACATCTTTAGTTGAATTTGAGACTCGCACTTTGAGGTCGCTTGGGTATGAATTCCCTTTGTAATGCCAATAGATTTAAATTTAGTGAGTTAAACGGCTTACTAAAATAATACTATTTTAATCAATTGGTTTAAATATCCCTTATTGGAGGCAAACCGTGGCTAAACGTCGAGTCGTCGTAACTGGCTTAGGAATGTTGACGCCGCTAGGTAATGATGTGCAATCTACCTGGCAAGGCTTATTAGATGGTAAAAGTGGTATACAAAATATAACCCACTTTGATACATCAAAATTTGGTACTAAATTCGCTGGACTCATAAATGACTTTGATGCAACTGCATACATGTCGGCGAAAGATACTAAAAAAATGGACTTATTTATTCAGTATGGCATTGCAGCGGGTGTTCAAGCCTTACAAGATTCAGGCCTTGAAGTTACTGAACAAAACGCAACACGTATTGGTGTTGCTGTAGGCTCAGGCATTGGTGGATTGACCCTAATTGAAGAAAACCACATAAAGCTACTTAACAGTGGCCCACGTAAGCTTTCTCCATTTTATGTGCCATCAACCATTATTAATATGATCTCGGGCCATTTATCAATGATGCATGGTTTACGTGGTCCTAATATTTCTATTGTGACGGCATGTACTACAGGCCTGCACAATATTGGCCATGCAGCGCGTATGATTGCTTACGGCGATGCCGATGCGATGGTTGCCGGTGGCGCAGAAAAAGCCTGTACACCTATTGGTATGGGTGGCTTTAATGCTGCACGTGCGCTTTCTACCCGTAACGACGACCCACAAGCTGCGTCGCGTCCGTGGGACAAAGACCGCGATGGTTTTGTACTATCTGATGGTGCAGGTGTTGTTGTAGTAGAAGAGTATGAACACGCTAAAGCACGTGGCGCTAAAATTTATGCTGAGCTTGTTGGCTTTGGTATGAGCGGTGATGCGTATCACATGACCTCGCCACCGGAAGACGGTGCAGGTGCGGCACTTGCTATGCAAAATGCATTAAACGATGCACAAGTAAATGCAGACCAAGTTGGTTACATTAACGCACACGGTACATCTACTAATGCAGGCGACAAAGCCGAAACGCAAGCTGTTAAAACTATTTTTGGCAGTGCAGCGCAAGATGTAATGGTAGGCTCGTCTAAATCGATGATGGGACACCTATTAGGTGCAGCGGGTTCTGTAGAGTCTATTATTTCTATTTTATCGCTGGCCGATCAAAAAGTATCGCCCACCATCAACCTAGATAACCCAGATGAAGGCTGTGACTTAGATTACATAGCCCACACTGCACGTGATGCAAAACTCGACTTTGCACTGTGTAACTCATTTGGTTTTGGTGGGACTAATGGCTCGTTGCTATTTAAAAAGGTATAATCCTTTTTAACAACGAACCACATTATAAGAGCTCAGTTGTTTAACTGGGCTTTTTTTATGCAAGCAATTCAATATGCAAACAATAATAACAACCGATGATACAAGTGCGATTAATACACGCGATAGAGGCCTTAACTACGGTGATGGCTTTTTTACCACAGCCAAAGTAATTGCTGGGCAGGTAGAGCATTGGCAGTACCATAAAGCACGTTTGGTAGAATGCGCAAAACGCTTAGCGTTTCCTGCAATTAACTTTACTGAGCTTGAGCAACATATTGCAAAGGCGATTACTGGCTGCCAATTAAATGTGCTTAAAATAGTGATCACCCGCGGAGAAGGTGGGCGAGGCTATGGGTTGCCGCAACACACCCATTTAACCATTTTAATTACCGTGTTAGGGTTTCCACAAAGCTACCCAGCATTAGCAAAAACAGGGGTGAGTTTAGCCCTAAGCCCAATAAAATTAGCAGCCCAACCTTTATTAGCCGGTTTAAAAACACTTAACCGACTAGAACAAGTGCTGATTAAAAATGCCATGGCAAAACAACAATGTGACGATGTTTTAGTACTCGATCATCAAAACAATGTGATTGAAGCCTCGGCAGCTAATATTTTTACTATTAGTGATAATAAGCTATATACGCCAAGCCTTGAGCAATGCGGTATTAAAGGGGTTTATCTGCAATCGTTATGTGATAAATTAGCGGTTGAATTTAAGCAAGTAAGCCTAAATGAATTAACCCAAGCTAGTGCAGTATTTATTTGTAATAGCTTAATGGGCGCTGTGCCCGTTAGTCGTATAGAACAACATACATTTAATGTTGAGCAAAGCATGTGTTTATTAAATGAATTATTAGCCAAGGAGGCTAAGTGTTAAAAGTTATTTTATCGGTATTATTGTTAGCTTTAGTTACAACGCTAGTAGGGTATCAGCAATTACAAGCAACAATAACTAGCCCGCTAAATATAACAACGCCTACCCAGTTTGAAGTTAAAAAAGGCATGGGCTTTAACCAGCTATGTAAACAATGGCAAGCTAATAATTGGTTAAAAAGCTGCTGGCGCTATCAAGTAATTGCAAAGCTTGACCCAACACTAACCGACTTAAAAGCCGGCTTGTACGAGCTAACGAATACAAGCGTTATTAATAATATAAAAAAAATAAACAACGGTGAGCAAATCAGTTTTAGCTTTACTATTATTGAAGGGCAAAACTTACGCGAAGTGATAGCAGCCATTAGTAGTGCGCCGCATTTAACTAATAACTTAAATACAGAGCAACTGGCGCAGCAAATAGTAGGTGAAGAAAGCCATTTAGAAGGATGGCTGTTTCCAGATACGTATCATTATCACAGCGGTGATACTGCCAGTAGTTTATTAAAACGTGCAGCCGTTAAAATGCAGCAAACACTTGAGCAAGCATGGCCACAACGTGCAGAAAACCTACCGTATAAAAACGCATATGATGCACTTATCATGGCCTCTATTATCGAAAAAGAAACAGGCCTTGCCAGTGAGCGCCCCTTAATAGCCGCCGTATTTATAAATAGATTAAACGCAAATATGCGCCTACAAACCGATCCCACCGTAATATATGGCCTAGGAGAGAGTTTTGATGGTGACATTAAACGAAAAGATTTACGCGATTACACACCCTATAATACGTATCGCATTAAAGGGCTGCCGCCAACACCCATTGCCATGCCCTCAAAAGCGGCTATTTTAGCAGCGCTTAATCCGCCTAAAACACAGTATGTTTATTTTGTGGCGAAGGGCGATGGCAGTCATCAATTTTCAACCACGTTAAAGCAACACAACGCGGCAGTTAAAACGTATATATTAAATAAAACGAATTAAACTTTATATGAAACCAAAATTTATTGTTATTGAAGGCCTTGAAGGCGCAGGTAAATCAACGGCTATTTCGTTATGCCAAGACTTTTTAAATAAAAAACAAATAGACTTTATTAACGTACGCGAGCCAGGTGGGACACCGCTTGCCGAGTCTTTACGTACTTTAGTAAAAGCCGAACATGAAGAAGACATAGCCTTTGAAACCGAACTACTTATTATGTACGCAGCTCGCTCGCAGCTTATGCATAATGTAATTAACCCGGCGCTTGATAAAGGGCAGTGGGTATTAGCAGATCGCCACGATTTATCATCTCAAGCGTATCAAGGTGGCGGGCGCGGCATTAGCGCTAATACCTTATCGTCTTTGTCGTCTATGGTATTAAAAGGGTTAAAACCTGATTTAACTATTTACCTAGATATAGACCCCGTAATAGGCCTTGAGCGTGCTAAAGGCCGTGGAGAGCTTGATAGAATTGAGCAAGAAGCCATTGAGTTTTTTCAGCGTACGCGTATGCGTTATGTTGAGCTGGCAAATGACGATAGCTCAATAAAAACCGTAGATGCCAACCAAAGTATTGATAAAGTACACCGCGATATAACCAATGTACTACGCACTTTTTTTGAAGGGTTAAAATAACATGGCATTGCCATGGCTTAATAACGTAGAGCAACAGCTTGCGCAAAGTTATAAAGCGCAGCGTTTTCATCATGCGCAGTTGTTATGCGGGCCCAAAGGCGTTGGTAAGTTTGAGCTAAGCGAGCAATTAGCTAATAGCTTATTATGTCAAAATATTAATACCCACATGCAAAACGAAGGTAGCAAGTTAGCCCCGTGCGGGCAGTGTAAAAGTTGCTCATTAACACTTGCGGGTAACCACCCTGATAAACGGCTAACGCAAGTTGAAGGGCAAAGCATTGGTGTTGACGATATTCGTGCAATAAGCGATTTTATGAACCACTCTGCTGCACAAAATGGCAATAAAGTGGCTATTATTGAAAACTGCGAAAAAATGACCACGGCAGCAGCAAACGCGTTATTAAAAACCTTAGAAGAGCCCAGTAATAGCCGTTTTTTAATTTTAACCACAAGCCACACTGCGCAGTTACCTGCCACCATTTTAAGCCGCTGTGCCAAAACAGACATAAAAGTCGCAAACCCAGAAGCGGCTAAAACCTGGTTAGCCGATTTAAATATTAGTGACTATGTGTGGCTGCCTTTATTTTATACGCAACCACTTTTAATTAAACAGTGGCAAGCGCAAGAGCAGCTGCAACACATTGATACTTTATATAAATTTGCAACTGAGTTAAAACAAAGCCATAATTTTAGTCCGCTTGTAAATATTATAAACAAACAACCTGAGCTAATACGCATTTTTACATTATTTTTAAGCGAGCAATTAAAACAGCAGCTTATAATGGGTTTAAGTTTTGACGCGTACCAAAGTGCTCAGCAAGCGTTGAATGAATTTTTACAAAATAGCACAGAGGTACTCGGGCTTAATTTACCTCTAGCAGTGTCGCGTTTAGCGCATGCCCTGCGTAACATTTAATAGGAATACATATGCAAGAGCTTTTAGTTGATGTAGATAACCTTGACGAACTTTATCGCTGCTACATGCCTTATTTAAAAAAAGGCGGCCTATTTGTACGTACCAATATGCGTTACGAAATCGGCTACTCTTTAGCGCTTAGAGTGACTTTACCTGATGCGCTAGAAGATGACGTGGTAACGGGTAAAGTTGCCTGGATCACACCACAAGGCGCACAAAGCTCTAACCCACCAGGTATAGGTATTAGTTTTTTAGATGATAAAACAAATTTAAACGCTAAAATCGAAAAGCTATTAGGCACTATGTTAAACTCTGGTAATCCTACATATACCATGTAGTTTTAAACGCATTTGCTTAATAGTGATATGCATAAAGCAGCCGGTTAGCGAGCGCTTAGCTCTCGTTAACTTGCAATACTAACTTGCTTATATCAATTCGTTTAATACCCATTCGCTTACTTAAGTGATTTACTTTGAGGCTGGAAAAACGTGTTGATAGCTAGGCGAAAAAATTCGCTATTTAGTTGTGCTCGACAATTGCTCCTGCAATGCTCTACCTTCTGCATCCATGCAGTCGTAAATGAGAGTTTTTTAGCGCAGGTAGCGACACGTTTAGCTCCGCAAAATGATTAGGTATTATTGCAAATTGGTATAACTAAGTATTTTTGCAGGTTAGTATAATTTAACACCCAAAACCATACAGGCCGTATAGTGATTGTAGATTCTCATTGCCATTTAGATCGTCTTGATTTTGACAAACTAGATTTAAACTTAGATCAAGTACTCGACAACGCCCGCGCAAAGCAAGTAGAGCATTTTTTATGTGTAAGTGTAACGCTTGATCAATTCCCAAGCATGCTCGATAAAATTAAACACTACGATGATGTATCGGCCTCGTGTGGCGTGCACCCGCTCGATCAAAAAGATGCCCTAAATAAACAGCAGCTTATTGATTTAGCATCGCATGAAAAAGTGGTCGCAATAGGCGAAACAGGCCTAGATTACTATTATTCGAAAGACACGCACGCAGTGCAACAGGCAAGCTTTGTTGGCCATATTGAAGTAGCAAACGAGTTACAAAAGCCGCTTATTATTCATACCCGCGACGCCCGAGCCGATACGATTAACTTAATGCGTGAGCACAAAGCAGAAAATTGCGGTGGTGTACTGCATTGTTTTACCGAAGATTGGGATATGGCTAAAAAAGCCATCGACATGGGCTTTTATATTTCTATTTCGGGCATTGTTACCTTTAAAAATGCCGTAGAGCTTAAAGAAGTAGTAAAGCAAATCCCACTCGATCGGTTACTTATTGAGACTGATTCGCCGTATTTGGCACCTGTGCCGTACCGTGGTAAAACAAACCAGCCGGCGTATGTAGAAGATGTTGCCTACTACATTAGCGAGCTTAAAGGCATAAGCTTTAACGAGCTTGCAAAAGCCACCACAGATAACTTTTATTCACTTTTTAAATTAGCAGCAAAAGGCTAACACATGACTACTCAATCGGCGCAACTCCCGCTTTTATTAATGGGGCCCATGGTGCGCCGAGCTGAGCAACGTAGTATATGTATTCAATTTGCGACGTCACGCCCTGGCAATTGCCAAATTACACTCGTACACCATCAAAGTTACAGCGAGCAGCAAAGCATTGCACTAGGTAAACACCTTTACCTGCATTTTATTATTATAAAACCCGTTGATAACCCGTTTCCGCTCGATACTTTATTAGCCTATACTCTGCATATTAACGAGCAGCAAATTGATTTAACGCCGTGGTGTTTTAAAGGGCAAGTAGCGCCTTCGTTTGTTATTGCTAATAAGCTAACCCATATTTTACATGGCTCGTGCCGTAACGCGCATCATCCTGCAAAAGACAGTTTAGTATCTGCAAGCGAGTGGCAAAATAAACAACGTAGTAATAATCAGCAAGGCGCACAGCTTTTATTACTTAGTGGCGATCAAGTGTACGCCGATGATGTAGCCGGTCCTATGCTATTGGCAATTCATCAGCTAATAGATGTATTAGGACTTTATAAAGAGCAGTCGCTTGCGCTTAACTTACCAGCAGATATAAACGATCAGCTTTTTAACCGCCACCATTACTTACCTAAAACGCCATGGCAAAAACGTTCAAAATTGGGTGTAGGGTATTGGCTAAAAAAAGACGAGCCTCATTTTTCTAGCGTAAAAGCGCATAATCATTTAATTCACTTTGAAGAATTTGTGGCGTTGTACTTGCTTAACTTTAGCGCTGCCGCATGGCAATGCGTTAATATTAATAATATGCATTACACGCAAGGTAATGAAAAAAACACCGCCATTTTTAACGCCGAAAAAAAGGCTTTAATTGACTACGCAAAAGGCTTAAATAGCGTAGAGCGTTTATTTGCCAATGTATCTACCTTAATGATGTTTGACGATCACGATGTAACCGATGATTGGAACCTAACGGCAGGGTGGGAGCAAGCAATAAATCAAAACCCAAACAGTAAACGCATCATTAATAACGGGCTAATAAGTTATTGGCTGTTTCAAGGGCTGGGTAACGACGCGCTGCATAAAGCCGGAGCATTAATAAACGGTTTTAAACAAAGCCGAAGCGCTAATCATAGTTGGCAGTTTAAAGCCTTTGATAAACCGCTTAATGAGTTTAATTATTGGCATTATGAGCTTAACACCACACCAAAAGTGGTCGTGCTCGATACCCGAACACACCGCTGGCGTAACGAAAGTAACTTTAACGAACCCTCAGGCTTACTTGACTGGGAGCGCTTAACAGAGCTTGAAGAGAGCCTACTGAGCCACAGCAAAGTAATTATTGTATCGCCAGCGCCGGTATTTGGCGTTAAATCAATTGAGGCAATACAAGCGGCATTTAATATGTGCGGCCAACCGCTTATGGTAGACGTAGAAAACTGGATGGCACACGAAGGCTCCGCAAAAAAACTACTCGATACATTTAGACGCACAGACACACCCAGTGAAACGCTTATTTTATCGGGCGATGTGCATTATTCTTTTTGTTTTTCGGTGCAAAAGCGTTTTGGCGACCACCCCAATAGAATATGGCAACTCACCGCCAGCGGTATTAAAAACGAATTTCCGCGTAAGCTCATTAACGTACTCGATAAGCTCGACTCAATATTATACGGCCCCAAAAGCCCGCTTAACTTTTTTACCAAACGCTGGCACATGGAAGTAGATAAACACCAAACCGTAGGTGAAGGCCAAAAGTATTTAGTAAGCGACTCAGCCATTAGTTTAATCACCTTAAAGCAAGGCGACTTAGCCCGATATCAACTAATCCACGGCGACGGCCATTTAACTGAGTTTGATTTAGAGCATAAATAAAGCACATTATTGGTTTTGTAGACGTAGAGCTTGCTCACGTTAGAAGCGCAGCTTCTTTTAACTTAAAATACAATATCACCACCAAGAACACCAAGTCGCTGGCGTTACACAGAGAAGATATTAGCCCTTAAATTACTTCTCCTTGTGTTTTCCTTCACTTCTCTGAGGTGATAATTTACTTGTTTGCTAATTAAACAAGCGTAAAAGCGTTGCTTTTAAACGCCAGCAAGCTGTGCGTCTACAGGGCAAGGTTTGATATTTACTTGTAAACGTTGCGTTTTCTCACGTTAAAAGCGTAGCTTCTTATTAAAAGAACATTCGCACAAAGAGAAGTAAATGAGAAGTGAATGAGAAGACATAACCAATCCTGGCATTTTATTTATCACTACTCTAAAGCGCAGCGTCTCTAAACCTCTTTATGAAAAAGTAACTTAAGCTAATTGCACAAAGAGAAGCGAATGAGGAGTAAATGAGAAGACATAACCAATCCTGGCATTTTATTTATCACTACTCTAAAGCGCAGCGTCTGAAAACTTCTTTGTGGAAAAGTAACTTAAGCTAATTGCACAAAGAGAAGTGAATGAAGAGTAAATGAGAAAATACAACCAATGCAGACATCTTATTTATCACTACTCTAAAGCGTAGCGTCTCTAAACCTCTTTGTGAGTAATGTTTAAAAATTAGTCTTTTGAGAGTGAAGCTAAATAGAGGAACAGCAAATGAAATAGCTTAAAAATTAAATCTTTTTATACCGTCAATTAATTTTATAGTATTAAAGTTGATTAAAAGGCCAGCACTAACATTTGCAAGTTTCATATAGGTTATTAATTGTGCCGAATGAATCGGTAATAACTTTTCTACAGATTTAAGCTCGATTATTAATTTATTGGGCAACAAAATATCTAACCTGTAGCCAGCATTAATATGTGTGTCTTTGTAATAAACAGGTAAGTCATGTTGACTCTTCGACGTTAGACCTAATTCACTTAATTCATATATTAAACAGGCTTCATAAGTCGACTCTAACAAACCTGGCCCTAAAGTTTTATGTACCTCTATAGCACAACCAATCACAGCATGTGTCAATTTATTAATATCCATATATATCCTTATAAAACTTTAAGCGCATTGATTTTATATCATAGACAATAAAAGATTAATTGCACAAAGAGAAGGAAATGAGGAGTAAATGAGAAAACGAAACCGATGAAAATATTTTACTTTGTTTTATCACTACTCTAAAAGCGTAGTGTCTCTAAACCTCTTTGTGAAAATAAACTAAATCTAATTGCACAAAGAGAAGGGAGTGAGGAGTAAATGAGAAGACAAAAACGATCCAGACATTTTGGACTTTGTTAATTACGACTCTAAAGCGTAGCGTCTGAAAACTTCTTTGTGGAAAAGTAACTTAAGCTAATTGCACAAAGAGAAGCGAATTAGAAGACATAACCAATCCTGGCATTTTATTTATCACTACTCTAAAGCGCAGCGTCTCTAAACCTCTTTGTGCAAATATTTTAAAAATAGCTATTTAAAATCACGCCCTCGTTTAACAACTATTTTATTACTTAAAATCGCCAAACATAAAATAACCATAAACAGCATTGAGTTAGCGCCTGCTTGGAGCGAATAATCTACCGACGAATGCAACAGCATATCCACAATAGCGATAGCACAGCCAAAAGCAACCCCCTGAAACAACGCGGTTTTACGTTTACGCATGGTTTGAACGCACAACCATAGGCAATACAATATAAGCGCCCCTAAAGCTGACGTTACAGGAATACCTAGCTCTACAGCAAATTGAATGTAATCGTTATGGGCATTATCGTAATAGCCCGAATACGGCTCTGACTGATATGCAGGGAACGCAGTGTAAAACGTACCACCACCAGAGCCTAATAAAGGCTTATCGAGTATTAAAGGGATTGAATCACGAACAACTTCATCACGAGTTTCTGACTGAATACTGGTTTCACTAATGCGTTGTTTTACTTTTTCAACATCAAATATTGCACCAATAATGATCAAATCAATTATAAAAAAACTAACAATAAGTAATTTAAATGCTTTAGGCTTTTTATTATAAACAAACAAAGCTAATAAACTAACAACCATTAATGCAATAAAAAAGGCGGAATTACCCATTCGGCTACGCGTTAAAATTAGCGCAATAATTATAATAATTAACGATATACGTAAAATAATTTTTGAGCTTAGTAGTATTTCTGTCCAGGCGCGCAATGTTTGTTTAAATGTAAGGTCACTTGCATGGCTGCCTCGCTTTAGCTCACTAACTAATACACCTATGCCTAAACATAAACACAGCGCTAAATAGTTAGCCAAAAAATTAGAGTAAGTAAATGTGCCTATAGCGCGCTGCGTATGTTTATACCCAAAAATAGGGCTGAGCATATCTGGCGAGAGATTTAGGTACGTGGCATACAAAGCCTGAAAAACCCCTGCAGCAATAATGGTATAAATAAGTTTTTTTATTCGCTCACTATTGTCGCAATAAATAAAAATAAGCCAGCAAAAAAGTAGCATAAAGCTTGTTTTTAACAGCATTTGCTTTGTTTGAAAGGGGTCTAAGCTTACGGTGTAAAATTGTAAAATACAGGTAGCGCACACCAATAGCAAAGTTATAAAAACCGGATATGAATAACGCGGGGGATAAGTTTTTTGATTATTAACAGCGCTATTTACCAAATGCATTAAAAAGGTAATACAAATTAAAATACCCATAGCCATAATAGCCCAAGGGCGGTAGCTACCTAAAGGTAGAGGCAGCAAAAAAACAATTGCACACAGCAAAAAAAATATAAAACGATTCACAGCTTTCTCAAAATCAAGCTAAAAATTAAACAGCGTATTTAAACAAAGTGTTTAAAGTAAAAACGCAGCCATTAGGCTGCGTTTGTATTATAAAACTAATAGTTATTTAGTTGCCAACTTCAGAAATACCCGCATCTCCACCAGTACCGCCAGCACCTTGTGGTACAGTTGTTGTAGGTAGGGTAACAATAACAGGGCCAGCAGGGGCTGTAGGCTCAGTAGGACCCGCAGCAGTTGCTTCTGATGCAATAGTCGCATCAACGCCTGCGGTAATTGCCGCCAGAGTAACAGCATCGCTATCCACGCCTGCAGCAACAAGTGCAGCTAAAAAGTCAGAAATAAAAGCGCTATCTGCGCCTATGGCTGCTATAACAGCATTCATAATCGCATCTAACTGCTCAGGAGAACAAGTACCGTTAGCAATAGGTGAGTCTAAATCAATAGGGCCGGTGTTTTGGCAAAGTTGCTCAATTGCAGTAACAAGCTCTTGCTGCAACTCATCTGATGGAGTATCTGCAGTGGCGTTGTTTAAAATAGCAATTAGAGAGTCTAAACTTTCGGTTTGCACTACCGCGTCTGTATCCGTTTGTGCAAAAGCAGGTAAAACCGTAAGCGCCGATGCGCTAGCAAATAAACTAGCAAGTATAAGTGATTTCATCTTGTGTCCCTTTAAGAGATTATCTAATTACAAAATTTTAGCGTATCGGCGCAAAAAGTAAACTCTTTATTTGCACCATTATTATTAGTTTTAATAACTTTAGAAGGCGGCATAATTAAATTACCTTGTACGCCATCACACCCTAAGCTTTCAAGTACCTTTAATGTTTCAGGTTTTTCTATTAAACACGCTAAAACTTTAATGCCAAAACCGTGGCAAATATTATTAACTGTTTGAATAAAAAATTTGCTTTGGTTGTTATCTAGTAAGTCTTGTATGTAGCTACCATCTATTTTTACATACTCAATGTCTAGCCCTTGTAAGTATCTAAACGAGGTAAGGCTAGTACCAAAATGCTCAATACATACGTTAATGCCTATATCTTTAATTATATCTATATGTTGTGAGGCAATGTGAACATTATAAAGTAAACTAATTTCGTGCAGTTCAAATAACAAGTTAGTTTTTATAACTGGTTTGGTATGCGAATAAAGCGTTAACCATTCAATAAAATCAGTAGAATATAAAGAGGCCTTACTTAAGTTAAGCGCAAATACGTCGTTTGGGTGTTGCTCTTTAACATTTACAAAATTACGTATTATTTTTTTATCTAGCTCTTCGGTTAAGTTAAGTTTTTCGGCCATAGCAAATAAATGCCCGTTATTAACTTTTTCACCTTCAAAAATAAAATGAGCAAACACCTCAAAATAACATTGTTTGTTTTGCGAGCTAGCACGTTTTACAGGTTGCACCGAAAAACTCACCTCGCCAGAGGCCAAAATAGACTGAATAAGCGAGCGCCACTGATTAACGCTAAATAAAGTGTTTTTATCTACCTTGGTGTTTGTATCGCCAATTGTACAGCCTGTATCTAAAGCCGATAGCACGTTACCAACAGGCATGCTCTTATCAACACTTACTAACGCAAAGTTAGCAAAGCCATTTACATGTAAGCTATTTTTGTGTTGGCTAAATGCATCGGTAATTTCTAGGCGCGTTCTATTTAAAAACTCACTATCGTAAGGAGCAAGGGCAATAAAAGTACTGCCATTTAATCTAAATACTTTTGCGTTTGTCAGCTCACCAAAAATAGTTTTAAGTATATTTGCCACTTCGTTTACATGTTCATCGCCATCTTGGTAGCTTACTGTTTTATTAATGTTTGCAAGCGAAGGTAGGGTAATCATCATGGCCGTAATGGGCGCCTCATCACTAATAGAGTCGACTACCGAATTAAAATGGTTATCAAACGACTTACGATTACCCAAACCGGTTAAAGGGTCTATGTAAACTTCCTCAGTAAGGGCTTGTGTTTGCTTAGTGAGCGAATCAAACGTACTTTGCAGGTTCATAACCATATTGTTAATGGCTTTAGTAACGGTGCGCAGTTCGCGGGCAACCGGTATTTCGTTGTTTAGTGTAAAGCGTTTACGGGTCACTAAATGTGCTTGGTTTTCTACCGCTTTTAATGGTTTAAATACTGCACGCAGTATTAAAAATGCCACAGCCAGCGACGCTACTAACAATAAAAACGATCCATATAAGCTACGCTTGGTATGCTCCCACAGCGTTAAATACGATTGCCCAACGTGGCTTGTTACTTCAAGCATGCCCGCCATTATCCAACCATTATTTAACTCAGATTGCATAGTTGGGGCGTTAAGCTTAACGGTGCTTATAAACCAATTAGGTACCGACTCAACACGTTTAGGGTTTATAAGGTCAAAAACCACCTCGTTTTCAGCGTTAGTAAATTTTATTTGCTTATAATAACCTGAGTCAAAAATAGCCGTTGCCATTGTTTGCGCAATCATTATGCTGTCGTCTTCAAGGTAAGGCGAAATAGAAAGCCCTAAACTCGTGGCGGTGTCTTGAGCGTGGCTAGCCATTTGCGTTTGTAAATACTGGCGTGTGGTGTCTACATCGGTAATTATTCGTACAAAAAACGAAATAACCGAAATAACAATAATCAGTCCATAAACTTGGGTTTTTAAGCTCAAGCCATTTTTAAAAAAAGACGACATAACTAATAGTTCCTTTAACGTTATTCTATATGGGAGCAAGCTCACCTTGTTCAATTCGCTCTAGCATCGTGTTCCAAGCAGACACACCACGGCTATTTTTTACTTTATTACCTAGGCCTTTCGATTTAGCTAACCACAAACCTTGGCCGTTAAAACTATAAATAGGAGTTAAATCGCGGCGTTTATTAGCAGGCAGCAGCTTAGTATTAAAATTACCTAAAACATAAGGAACTTGGTTTGGGTTTTCAATGTATATAAGTACCATGTGGGGCTGATTAACTGTTTTTTGCCTAACATACATTAACCGTATTTTATCCTCAGAAACGCCCAGGGCCATTAAAGTAAAGTACTTGGCAATTACGTAGTCTTCGCAGTCACCCATGCCAATGCCTAAACTTTCGAGCGGGGTAGCCCAATAGTCTTTTTGCTGCCATAGGTCTTCGTCGGTTTTATATTTAATATGCTTATTAAAAAAATTATTAACTAAATGAATTTTTTGCCATTCACTTTTATCAGCAGACTCATCTATAAAACTTAACCAGTTTTTTATACGTGCATGGCCTTCGCTACCATATTGTTTTTGCGCACGGGCAATTATATCGCTGTTGCGTAAATACATAAGCATGTCTTGCGCGCATACAAAAAACGAAACCACTAATACTATACAAAGCCCTAAACGCACACACGTTCCTTTAAGTAAGTATTCCCTAATAATAAAACAAGCCTAGTATAGTATTGTTAGCATTAAAAAGGTAGATCATATAAAAGCATGAGAAGCACTAAAACAGTGCGCTAAACGCTAATTTTATTAATAAAAAATTAACAAAAAAACAATCTAAAAGGATGCTTTATTTATTGAGTACACAATTGTGTTGTGTATAATAATAACCTCACACGGCATGTGATACACGTAAAAAGGAATTTAGCTTTTAAACTAGCCTTTTTCGTTGTTTACAAAAAATAATGAAAGGAATTAAAGTGAAAGTTTTAAAAGCAGTATTACCTGTTGCTGGCTTAGGTACGCGCATGTTGCCAGCCACAAAAGCCATTCCTAAAGAAATGCTACCTTTAGTAGACAAGCCGCTTATTCAATACGTAGTTAACGAAGCCGTAGCCGCGGGCATTAAAGAAATAGTACTCGTTACTCATGCCTCTAAAAACTCAATAGAAAACCATTTTGATACCAGCTTTGAGCTAGAAGCCACCCTAGAGGCACGCGTTAAGCGCAGCCTGTTAGAAGAAGTGCGCACTATAGTACCAAAAGACGTTACTGTTATTTCTGTTCGCCAATCAGCACCACTTGGTTTAGGCCATGCAGTTCTTGCTGCGCGCCCTATAGTGGGTAACAACCCGTTTGCCGTAATGCTCCCCGATGTAATTATCGATAAATACAAATCAAACTTAAAAACCGATAACTTAAGTGAAATGATCAGCCGTTTTGATCAAACAGGCTATAACCAAGTAATGGTAGAACCCGTTCCACAAGAATTAGTACATCAATACGGTGTGGCCGATTTAGCGGGTAAACAAATTAACGCTGGCGAAAACGCGACCATTAAAAACATGGTCGAAAAACCAAATAACGATGAAGCACCAAGTAACTTAGCAATTACAGGCCGCTATGTTGTATCGCCCACTATTTGGGACTTATTAGAATACACTCCACCAGGTACGGGCGGTGAAATACAGCTTACCGATGCCTTACTACAACTACGCCACCTTGAAACGCTCGAGGCTTATCACCTTAAGGGTAAATCTCACGACTGTGGCTCTAAACTAGGTTATATGCTCGCAAATGTAGAATACGCAATGCAATCAAGCCATATGGGCAAAGAGTTTACCGAGCAGGTTAAAAAGTTACTTACTTCAAGTAATTAAAATTATATTATTTTAAATTAAGGACAGTCATGGCTATTAAAATATTAAGTATATTTGGTACGCGCCCTGAAGCTATTAAAATGGCACCGCTAGTTAAAGCGTTAAATGAAGCAGAAGGCATTGACGCAAAAGTATGTGTTACTGCCCAGCACCGTGAAATGCTAGATCAGGTTTTAGATTTATTCGAAATTGCACCAGAATACGACTTAAACATAATGAAGCCAGGCCAAAGTTTATACGATGTAACTACAAATATTCTTTTGGGCTTAAAACCTATTTTAGAGGAATTTAAACCCGATTTAATACTTGTTCATGGCGATACAAGTACAACCCTTTCCGCAAGTCTTGCAGCTTTTTATCAACAAATCCCAGTAGGGCATGTAGAGGCTGGCTTAAGAACAGGCAATTTAGCATCACCCTGGCCAGAGGAAGGTAATCGCAAGTTAACAGGTGCAATTACAAAGCTTCACTTTGCTCCAACCGATACGTCGCAACAAAACTTACTCAATGAAGGTGTTGATCTAAACGATATAGTTGTAACGGGCAACACAGTAATTGACGCACTCTTACAAGTGGTTGATAAAGTAAAAAAAGACGACGCATTAATCAGTACATTAAAAGCACAGTTTCCAGAGTTAGACGAAACTAAAAAGCTAATCCTAGTAACAGGGCACAGAAGGGAAAGTTTTGGTGGCGGCTTTGAACGTATTTGCGAAGCACTAGCAGAAATAGCTACAGCTCATCCAGAGGCTCAAGTGCTTTACCCAATGCACTTAAATCCAAATGTACGCGAACCAGTAAATCGTATATTAAAAAATGTTGATAATGTGCATCTAATTGAACCACAAGACTACTTACCATTTGTGTATTTAATGAATCAAGCACACATAATAGTAACCGACTCAGGCGGTGTACAAGAAGAAGCACCAAGCCTAGGGAAGCCTGTGCTTGTAATGCGCGACACAACAGAGCGCCCAGAGGCGGTAGAAGCCGGAACAGTAAAATTAGTCGGTACAAATAAAGAACGCATTATTAGCGAAGTTAAAAACTTACTAACAAACACTCAAGAGTACCAAACAATGAGCCGAGCACATAACCCTTATGGCGATGGTAAAGCGTGTGAGCGCATTGTTGCAAAAATTAAGCAACACTTTAAAGATTAAAATAAAGTTTAAAATTTTTTCAAGGATTTAGTAATGACAATAAAAACAGTGTCGGTTGTTGGTTTAGGTTATATCGGTTTACCTACAGCGGCCGTTATTGCATCGCGCGGTATGCAGGTAATAGGTTTAGATGTAAATCAAAAAGCAGTAGATACAATAAATGCAGGTGAAATCCATATAGTAGAGCCTGATCTAGATATCGTAGTACGTGGTGTTGTTTCTACAGGTAATTTACGAGCGACAACAGTACCAGAAAAAGCAGATGTATTTATGGTGGCAGTACCAACACCATTTGTACATAGCGAAAGCGGTGACCATAAAGCCGATTTAAGCTACATAGAATCTGCAGCTAAAACAATTGCCCCAGTACTTGAAAAAGGCAATTTAGTTATTCTAGAAAGTACGTCACCAGTAGGGGCAACAGAGCAACTAGCCGCTTGGCTAAGTGAAGCGCGCCCTGATTTAACATTCCCGCAAGATAAGGGCGATACAGCCGATATAAATGTCGCTCATTGCCCTGAGCGTGTATTGCCTGGTTATGTACTACAAGAGCTAGTATCAAACGACCGTGTTATAGGCGGTATGAGTAAAGCATGTAGCGAAAAAGCCGTTAAATTATACGAAACTTTTGTGCGCGGCGAGTGTATTATTACCAATGCTCGTACTGCTGAAATGGCTAAGTTAACCGAAAACTCATTTCGCGATGTAAACATTGCCTTTGCCAATGAATTGTCGGTAATTTGTGACAAATTAAAAATTAATGTGTGGGAGCTTATTAAGCTTGCTAATCGTCACCCGCGTGTAAATATTTTAAACCCAGGCCCAGGTGTTGGCGGCCACTGTATTGCGGTTGATCCTTGGTTTATTGTTGCAAGTTGCCCAGACGAAGCAAAAATAATTAAGCAAGCGCGCTTAACTAACGATGCAAAACCATTTTACGTAATCGAAAAAGTAGCAAAAGCCGCTGATGAATTTAAACGTCCAGTTATTGCATGCCTAGGCCTTTCATTTAAAGCCGATATTGACGATCTTCGTGAGAGCCCAGCATTAAATATTGTTGAAGAGTTAGCAGCAAAAAATATTGGTGAAATACTAGCGGTAGAGCCAAATATTGCAAAGCTACCAGCCAACCTTGCTGATAAAAATGTAAGTTTAGTATCGCTAGAAAGCGCACTAGAGCAAGCGAATGTGGTTGTAGTGTTAGTTGATCATAAACAATTTAAAGCAGCAGATAAAACAGAGTTCGCATCAAAAGTTGTTATTGATACTCGCGGTATTTTATAAGGTATTGTTTCTTATTATTTGAATAATAAGAATGA
This sequence comes from Pseudoalteromonas sp. Angola-4, assembly GCF_028599265.1. Taxonomy (NCBI): domain Bacteria; kingdom Pseudomonadati; phylum Pseudomonadota; class Gammaproteobacteria; order Alteromonadales; family Pseudoalteromonadaceae; genus Pseudoalteromonas; species Pseudoalteromonas sp. Angola-4. The sequence continues at coordinate 28,989 of NZ_JAQREK010000027.1, forward strand.
TTTTATTACTTAGCTAATAAGGGTAATTAATTGTCAAATATTAAAAATGTTCAGATTAGCATTTGTACATACAGAAGACCTGAATTGCTTAAAAAATTATTGATATCAATATTTGAAGCTATGAAACCTTCAATATTTAAGTTATCAATTCTAATTGTAGACAATGATATTGAAGAGAGTGCCAAACCTGTAATTTCTGAGTTCAACAATGATGAAATCAATATTAATTATCTAGCCGAGTCTTCTCGTAACATCTCCATTGTTAGGAATGCTTGTTTAGCGATGGGATTGGAAACATCGGCTGATTTTATTCTTTTCTTAGATGACGATGAGTTTATAGGTACTTCTTACTTTGTAGAGTTGGAAAAGAGTTATTTGAAATATAAACCAGACATTATTATTGGGCCTGTAATTACCGTTTATTATCCAAATACCCCTCGTTGGGTTTTAGCATCAAAAATTTTTGAGCGTGCTCGTCATATAACAGGTAAAAAGCTTTCAACAGGTAATACTGGAAATGCATTTGTTTCAATTGAAACAATTAAAAAAGTTGGTCTATTTGATCCTGAGTATGGTCGTTCTGGGGGTGAAGACTCTAATTATTTTTATCGTTGTAAGGCTTTTAATGCAAAGTTTATCTGGTGCAATGAAGCCGAAGCTTTTGAGTACTTGGCTGTTGAACGTGCAAACCTAACATATGCTACTTTACGTGCTAGGAGAGGCGGACAAACTTATATAAAAATTAGAGCGGATGATATGAGTTTGGGAAATAAATTAACGCTTGTGCTTGTTAAGTTAATAAGCGGTTTGATTGGAGTCGGGCTAGGTTATATTATTTCATTACTAACAAATAAGTATTATGGAACCCCTTTACTAATTAGGTCAATAGCTCGTTTAGGCCAAGTAGAAGGGCTTATTGGTAAAGCGGTCTATATGTATGGCGAGTAAAATATGGACCAAAACCCTTAAACTATGCGGTGTTATTGATGTTGCAGCACTGAGTGCATCAAACTTTATATTGTCACTGTTTGTAATAAGGGAACTAGGTGATTCAAATTACGCTATTTATATGAACATTTTCTCAATGTTGATGCTGCTTTCCACCTTACAAAATGCATTTTTAAATACAACCTTGTCAGTAAAATATGCCAAAATTAATGTTCATAAAACTAAGTTAAATAAAGCATCTTCACTGTGTTATGTTGCAAACGTTGTTTATTTAATATTCTTAGTACCTGTCATTTTTTTAATGTTTAAGCTCAATATCTTTTTAGTTATTTCAGTTTATCTCGCATTTGTTTTTTACTTATCAAGAGAGCTTTTTCGAATTTATAATTATGTTTTTGATAGAAGAAAACTTATAGTTATTTCAGCATTGATATCTTTTATGGTTACTTTGCTGGGGTTGATTGCGCCCATATTAGTTGATTTTAAAGTTGTCAAGTTGTCATATATATATTCAGTTATAGCCCTGTCAGGCGTGATTGGTTTAATTATTTTAATATACAGGTGTAAGTTTACTGTCCCGAGTGCCGCTGAGATAAAAAGTACTCTGAATGATATAGTGGATGTTGGTCGTTGGTCTTCTGTAGGTTCGCTAGCAACTTGGGCTCAAAATAACAGTTATACTTATTTAGCCACATTAATTGTTGGTTTAGAGGCAACTGCTGCATTAGCTGTTTCTCGTTTAATTATTATGCCAATTAATTTAGTTGCGTCAGGGATTTATATGGCTGAAAAACCTCAGTGGGCAAAGCTTTTTAGCATAGATAAAAAACAACTAAGAGATAAATCTAAGAAAACGACAGCAATAATGATAGTTTTTGTCTTATGTTATTTATCATTAGTATTAATTGCATTGCCTTTAATAGAAGCTCTGTTGAAAGTGACTATTAATTTATGGATATTACTAACTTGGTTCTTAGCTTGTTTAATTCAGTCCTTTAAGTTTTCAAATAGCAATATATTAATTGTATCGGAAGACTTTAAATACATGGCTTTAATGGGGGTTGAAGTTTCATTTTTGGGTGTTTTATTATCAACGTTACTTGGCTTTTATTTTGAAGCTATAGGTATTGTAATTGGTTTTGTTTTAGGTGAGTTATTACATGTATTTAATACTCAAGTTAGAATAAAAAACACGGTGTTTTAAATGAAGGTTAGCCGAAACGATATTCTCTTTTTTTTACTTTTAATATTTTTACTTAATTCGGCAGGATTATTTTCACCGTCTTTAATAGTAAGAAGTGATGACTGGGTAACCGATTTAGAGGTGTCTTCTAATATGGTTAATAGGCTAGTTATGCTAACATCTTTTTTAATATCAATTTTATATTTATATCAAAAGGCGATGACCGCAAAATTGGTATTAATAAAATCAATACCAATGCTTATGTTGATTTTTTTTGCCTTACTATCTTGTTTTTGGTCAGATATTCCTACAACTTCTTTTACGAGACTCTTACAACAAGTATTTATTTTTTCTTTTTTACTCGCAATAGTTTGCCACTTAGACTTTGAGAAAATATTTTCAGTTTTGAAGCTTTTTGCAATTATAGTTTTGCTTGTCGGAATAATTAGCTTACCGTTTTCATTTGCGTGGCAAGATATAGGGTTTCGTTCTATACATGGCCATAAAAATACCGCAGGCTATATTTATGCATTATCATCTTTAGTTTTACTTTTTGATGTTTTTATTGAGAAAAATAAAACCAAAATAAATTATGCCATTCTGTTAGGATTATTTCTTTTATTAGTAATAACTAAGTCAAAAACATCCTTAGCTTTAACACTCATCTCCTTTACATATGCTTTGTTTTTGTTTAGACACAAAAGAATTAACGCCTTGCCGTTTATTTTATGTATTTGGGGAGGGGCTTTAGCTATTTTTACTATGTTACTTATCACAGATACTCAAACGCTGACAGAACTCGGTTTAGATTTTACCGGAAGAGCTATTATCTGGGAGTTTATACTTTCTGAAATGCAAGATTTTGAATGGTTTGGCGTTGGATATAGGGCTTTCTGGGGAATAGGAGAAGAAGGGCTCAGTATTCTCTATGGTGCTGATTATGACGCTTTTATAACTAAATTAAACCAGTCACATAATTCGTACTTAGATATTTGGGTAATGCTCGGATTTGTTGGCTTAGCAATTTTTATTTTATTTAAAATTCATAGTTTAGTATTAATAAGTCGCTCTAATTATTTATACATAGCTTTTTTATTGTTTATTACAGTTCACTCATTTATGGAAACAGACTTTTTTAGAAGTAACAACCTTGTTTGGGTGTTATATATATTACTTTACTTATCCTCAATTAAAAAAGGTTTAAAAAATGACAAATAAAATTTTGTTTGTTTCAAAGGATGCTAGTTGGCAAAGATATAGAAACGAAATTTTAACCGAGTTAACTGCTAGGTTTGATTGTGAGGTTGATGTAATAACTCAAAGTGATATTAAAGATTATATAATTCCAACTAATAAACTTAGATATCTCAAATGCTTGAATATATTCAAATACATTGGAAGCTTAAGTTTATTTCCTTATGTGTATAAATTTATTGTAAAAGAAAAACCATCGGTAGTGTTAGCGTTACCAAACAGTTCAAATATTACCGAATTAACCTTAGCTTTGTTTTGTAAGCTAACACGAACTAAATTAGTTTATTGGACTCATGGCTATGACCATTGCCAAAGACCTAATACCGGTATAAGAAAACACCTAGAAAGAATTCGAGTTACTATTATTAATTGGTGTATTTCCAAAGGGGATTCAATTATTACATTCTCTGCACCGGGCAAACAATATTTGGTCGAGCAAGGTATAAAAGAGCATAAAATTTTTGTAGCACCTAATACACTCAATACAGAAAAATTATTGGCCAGTTATTTACCTGTAACTAATCTACAAGTCGAGGATTTTAAAACTCAGTATTCGCTACATAACAAAACGGTGTATTTATTTTCAGGAAGATTGAGAGAAGGTAAACGATTAAATCATTTTATAAGCGCATTGGCAAAAAGTAAGCATAAAGCAGATGTTGCCATAATAGTTGTAGGTAATGGTGAGATGTTTGACCAATGGAAATCTATGAGTGAAAACGCTGACTTAAATTCCCACTTTTTAGGTGAAATTTTTGATGAAACTAAATTGGCGGTAATTTTTAAAAGTGCTGACTGGTTCATCATGCCAGGTTATGTAGGTTTAGCTATAGTGCACGCCTTTAGTGCAGGTTTACCGGTATTAACTGAAAAAATTTCATTTCATAGCCCTGAGATCAATTATTTAAAAGATGGCGTAAATGGAAAAATGTTTGATGAGTTTTCAATAGATCAATGGACTACATTTATTGATAGTGAAGGACTTAATGCCGCAACAAAATCTGGAATGTCACAGGAGGCTTTAAAAACGGTTAATAATGAAGCTAGTATTAGTAATCAATTAAGCTCAATGGCTAAAGCTCTTGGTGTTATGGCTAATGTATAAAAGCAAGCTTTACAAAAAGGCGCCAGTATTAATACAAGAGTTACTAATCAATATTAAGGCTCTAATATATAAAGCGCTTAGAGAAAATTACCTATACAAAAACCGTTTTAAAGAGCTGTTGGAAAACGCAGAATTGTCACGAGAAGAATTAACTGCGTTAAATAAAAAACTTTTAACAGAACAATTAGATTATGCAAAAAAACACTGTGATTTTTATCAAAGTATAAATTCAAGCAAAATTGAAGACTTTCCAGTTATCCTCAAGGATAATATTAGAGAGATGCCGAGTCGTTTCATCAGTAATGATAAAAATATCAAGTATTTTTTTAAATCTCAGACTGGTGGTACAACGGGCAAGCCCCTTCAGTTAAAGGCTAATTTAATGGCTATAATTGAAGACCATGCTCAATCAGCACGCCAAATAACGTGGACGGGTTTAAAACCTACGGACAGAAAATTATGGTTAAGAGCTGATTTAATTGTACCGCTAGAACAATCTAATGCGCCGTTTTGGCGAAGAAATATTGTTGATAATATGCTAATGATGTCTGTTTATCATATAAATGCCAATACCATAGCGCAATATGTAGATAAAATTAACAGTTATAAACCTCAACTTATACAAGCGTACCCTTCTTCAATATGTTTATTAGCACATCTTATTGATGCATCTGAGCATAAAATAGAAACACCAATAAATGCAATAATACTCTCTTCAGAGTCTTTTACTAAAGAGGAGTCTTCATTAATAGAGCGTGTTTTTAATTCTAAGGTTTATAGCTGGTATGGCCTAAGTGAAAGAGTTGCGACTGTAGGTACTTGCAGAAAAGGTTATCAACACTTAATCGAGGATTATGGTTATTACGAATTTGATCAAAATAATCAACTTTTGGCAACCGGGTTTCATAATAAAGCCATGCCTCTTATTCGATACAACACAGGTGATGAATTTATTGATATAGATTTAAACTATAGCCCTTGTTTATGCGGGCTACCCTTTAAAAAAGTAGGAGGTATTAAAGGGCGAGCAGGTGATTATTTAGTAGCTTCAAATGGTAACAAAGTAACAATTTTTAATCATATTCCAAAAGACGTTACCGGATTAATTGAATTACAGTTAGAACAAACACACAAACTGAAACTAATTGCTAAAGTTGTTGTTGGTAGTAATTTTAATATGACCTCAAAGGCGCAGCTTATAAAAAATGTTAAACAATACTTAGGACAAGATATGGAAGTCGACGTGATAACTGTTGACCGCATACCAAGAACAAAAAATGGGAAGTTTAGACAAGTAATTTACAGTGTGGAGCCTTGATAATGTTTAGCAGACAAATATTAATAAATCATAAAGAAACTAAAAGCATACAAGTCCCTTGTGGGTTTAAACATACACTTATTGATAATTACGATGTTTATTATCATGAATTAAATGAGGTAAATTATTATAAAAGTAAAACTTTTGAATGTATGGTTATTGGCACAATTGTACATCCTGAGCAAACAAAATTTAATTTAGAGGCTTTATTAAGTGATTGCAACAATGAGGCTACATTTGGGCTAATAAATCAAAAGTTATCTCGTTGTTGTGGTCGTTATTATCTATTGTACATTGGCATGGATGGGGCGTTCCTTAGAGCGGACGCCACCTCGCTTGCACAAATAAATTACTGCGTTCAAACAAAGCAAATTGCAACAGATATTAATTTACTTAAACATAGCGGTTTAAATGTTACAAAAAACAAACGTGCCGAAAATTTTTACAAAGAAGTATTTCCTAAAAAAGGAAATGGTAATGCATGGGTTGGTAATGAAACGCCATTTAACGAAATAAATAAGGTATTACCAAACCATGCTTTAAATTTAAATTCTTTCGATATTACCAGGTATTGGCCTTGGAAAAAATTTACAATTGAAAAGTTTGAAAATGCTGTAGAAAACATAGCTCGAGAATTACAACTATTACTCAAGGCTTTTTCTGAGGTATCACCCCTTTCAATAGCAGTAACTGCAGGTAACGACAGTCGAATAATGGCTGCGGCATCCAAAGCTATTAAAGGTGATGTTTATTATTTTGTAGATACACTATCTTTTATGGACACTGAGGATTCAGATATTGTAATAGGGAAAAAAGTATGTGATGCGTTAAATGTAAATTTTAATGTGCATAAAAGTTTTGAATCACTTGATAATATACCGGATGAGTTTAAAGAAAATTATTTTGCCTCTGTTTTTTATGCACTACCTAAACGCCTACCAGAAGTTTATTATTATTCCAAACATTTACACAATCGCATAAATATTTGTGGAGTTGGAGAGTATGGGCGTTCTGTATACGGTGCGCATATGTTTAACACCGATGCTAATTTCTTGTGTTACAAATACCAATGTATAAATTCTAGCTATGCAAATACAGTCACACATAAATGGATAACTGATATCAAAAAACATGAGTTTGCAGCAAGTTATCCAATAAATACATTATATTATTTTGAGCAAAGGCTAGGTAATTGGGGAGCAGTTGCCAACGCAGAGTCAGATATTGCCTTTGAAGAAGTTAACCCATTTGCCACTCATTCAATAATAGAGCAAATGATCTGTTTAAACCCAAAATTTACAACTTACACTAATAATCAACTATTTAGACAGTTGGTTGACACACTAGCGCCTGAGTTAAATACGATCCCCATAAATCCACAAAGCTCACTATTAGCAGAGTTAAAAGCTTACCTCAAAGGAAGTACTTTATTCAGTGTGATAGATAAACTAAGGTATAAATTTAAAAGCCGATTTGGAGCAAAGTTAGCATAATGAATTTAATTAATTTTTATAATATTACGCATTGGGCATTTAAAAAAAATATTCCAATAATACAACCTGTAATTAAAGTTATAATTTTTATTTTATTTAATTCTGTTGTTCCTAGCTCAGTAAAAATTGGTAAGGGTAGCCGTTTTATGTATGGTGGTATCGGCTGCGTAATACATAAAAAAGCCATAATTGGTGAGCGCGTATGTATAGGACAAGGGATCACAATAGGTAGAAAACTGAGAGAATCTTGCCCAGTGATTGGAAACGATGTTTATATAGGTGCAGGTTCTCGAATTTTAGGTGATATAACCATAGGTGATAACGTTATAATTGGTGCTAATTCAGTTGTTGTAAGTGATATCCCTTCAAATTCAATTGTAGCAGGGTCTCCTGGTAAAGTGTTAAAGAAAATTGATAAGTCAATCTGGGATGAGCTTGGTGAAATTTTATGACAGATAGCATACAAGTCATAACTAAAAAGTTAATACGTGACGTAAGAAAATCAAATTACGCAGGACAGGATCCTTTCGATGGACTCAATAGTAAGTTTTTTAATTGGTTTCCCAGTTTTAAAAAAGGGCTGGTTGGTCTGGCGTGGATACAGTTTCATAAGCGCTCTGCAATAAATTTAAGGTTCTTATTTGGTGTGCCCAAGAAGCGTAACCCAAAAGGCATTGGTTTATTTATTTTGGGGTTATTGGAAGACTATAAAGCCACCAATGAGCAAAAGTACTTACATGAGGCCATAGAGCTAGCTGATTGGCTGTTAACTCAGCAAAGTGATAAAACTATTTGGCAGCATAGTTGTTGGGGCTATCATTTTGATTGGAATGCTCGTGCGTTTTTTGTACCTAAAGGTAAGCCAAACGTAATTACTACTATTTATGTTGCTCAGGCTCTATATGCACTAAGCGAAGTTACTGATGAAAGTAAATATTTAGAACCTGCAATTGATAGTGCGCACTTTATTGTAAAAACATTATATAAAGAATGTGATGGCAGGCAATTTTTTGGCTACATACCGGGTGAGACTGCATTTGTACATAATGCCAGTCTTTGGGGCGCAGCATGGGTTGCAAAAGTTGCCGTGCTGACTAACAACCAGCACTACAAACAGCTTGCTTTAAATGCTGCTAGACAGTCGGTAAGCGAGCAGGATGCTGATGGCTCATGGGTATATGGAACTCGCCATCATCACCAGTTTATTGATGGCTTTCATACTGGTTATAACCTAGAGGCACTTCGCTTACTGAGTGATGAATTACAAACTGATGAGTTTGAATCTGCAATTGCTAAAGGACTTACTTATTATAAAACGCATCTATTTGAGCAAGATGGCACTGCAAAATATTACAATAATAATCGCTACCCACTCGATATGCACAGTGTATCGCAAGCTGTTTTTACATTATTAAAAGTAGGTAAAACGCCAGATGACTTTACGATGGCCGAAAAAGTAATAAACCGCTCTATTAAAACCCTATATATGCCTAAAAAGCAGCGTTTTATTTATCAAAAAAATAAGTATTTTACCAATAAGGTAGATTACATACGTTGGACGCAAGCGTGGGTATATTATTCATTTGCTTATTTTAATCGTCAAAAAATGAATAGCACCAAAAATGCACCTATTGAACAACTTTAAAAAACGGATTTAACATGAAACGTATTGAATTTTTAAAAGCACCTATGGATATTGCCACAATGCAAGAAACGGTGTCTTTTATCGAAAATAGAATTGAGCAAAAGCAATTTTTACAGCATGTTGTTGTTAATGTAGCAAAAATTGTGAACATGCAAAAAGATCCTGTTTTAGCTGAGTCGGTTAAAGCCTGTGAGGTAATTAATATTGATGGTATGGGCGTTGTGTTTGGTGCGCGTTTTTTAGGACACGCTGTACCAGAACGTGTAGCTGGGGTTGACTTATTTCATGAATTATTAGCCATGAGTGCCAAACGCGACTTTCCTGTGTTTTTACTGGGTGCCACCGAAGAGGTGGTAAGCAAAACGGTAGATAAAGTTAAAGCACAAAATCCTAATTTAAATATTGCAGGGTTTAACAATGGCTACTTTTGGGAAGCTGAAGAAGCCATAGTTACTAAAATTCGCGAGTCGGGCGCAAAATTACTATTTGTAGCGATTACCTCGCCTAAAAAAGAAAATTTCATTAACAAATGGCAAGACAAGCTAGGTGTTGACTTTGTAATGGGGGTTGGCGGTACATTTGATGTTGTAGCAGGTAAAGTAAAGCGTGCACCTCAGTGGATGCAAAAAACTGGTTTAGAATGGCTTTACAGAGTAATACAAGAGCCTAGTAGAATGTGGAGACGTTACTTAGTCACAAATTCAAAGTTTGCATGGTTACTCATAAAGGCTAAATTGAGAAGTTTTTAAAGCCAGTATCAACCTTGGCAGCTTGAATAGTCTGCTATCTTCTATGCAAACTAAAACCAGTACTTATTATAAATTAATCATTTAGTGCATTTACATAGGCGCATTTTTTAAATTTTAAGTATGAGTGGGTGGCTTTTTATCTCATAAAAACCACCTTCACAATCATATCGCCCTAATTATTTAAAGACTAATTCAAAGCAATAACACACTTCTATAATAAAATTAGCCACCTCTGATTATGCAAATATTAAAATACAAGTAATTAACACTGACTCATTCATTATTGCTGGTTTTTTTGAGTCCATTCAATTTTGTGCATTTAATTATAATGTAACTTATTGATTATACAGACTTGCTAGAGCCTGGTGAGTGAATCGCCCCGAGTTCATCGGAGACCAGTTTGTTTAAGTCAGGCCACTTTACCTGACTCGTTTAAATTATCATAGTAGTCTGTTTCATATTGAGCTGGTGAAATATACCCAATTGAAGATAATAAGCGTTGATTATTAAACCAATTGACCCACTCTAACGTTGCGTATTCAACAGCATCAACATTCTTCCACGGGCCATTTCTGCGAATAATCTCTGTTTTAAATAATCCATTTATTGTTTCAGCCAATGCATTGTCATAAGAGTCACCCACAC
>NZ_JAQREK010000028.1:0-37896 GCF_028599265.1 Pseudoalteromonas sp. Angola-4
AGTTGGTAGAGCAGTGGACTTTTAATCCATTGGTCGATGGTTCAAGTCCATCATGACCCACCATTCTTTATTAAGGTAAAGATTGGTTCAATCGGCGGATTTACGCAGCTCACTTAAATAGTAAGCACACAGAGCGGGTCATTAGCTCAGTTGGTAGAGCAGTGGACTTTTAATCCATTGGTCGATGGTTCAAGTCCATCATGACCCACCATTCTTTATTAAGGTAAAGATTGGTTTAATCGGCGGATTTACGCAGCTCACTTAAATAGTAAGCACACAGAGCGGGTCATTAGCTCAGTTGGTAGAGCAGTGGACTTTTAATCCATTGGTCGATGGTTCAAGTCCATCATGACCCACCATTCTTTATTAAGGTAAAGTTTGGTTTAATCGGCGGATTTACGCAGCTCACTTAAATAGTAAGCACACAGAGCGGGTCATTAGCTCAGTTGGTAGAGCAGTGGACTTTTAATCCATTGGTCGATGGTTCAAGTCCATCATGACCCACCATTCTTTACTTAGGTAAAGATTGGTTCAATCGGCGGATTTACGCAGCGTGTTAATTCTACACAGAATTTAGAGCGGGTCATTAGCTCAGTTGGTAGAGCAGTGGACTTTTAATCCATTGGTCGATGGTTCAAGTCCATCATGACCCACCATTCTTTATTTAAGTAAAGATTGGTTTAATCGGCGGATTTACGCAGCATGTTAATTCTACACGGAATTTAGAGCGGGTCATTAGCTCAGTTGGTAGAGCAGTGGACTTTTAATCCATTGGTCGATGGTTCAAGTCCATCATGACCCACCACTTCTAAAAAATCTCAACTCTTCTCTTATTTTATTTAAATCAGTTTCTTACTTTTATTTATAAACAGCATGTCCAGATAGCTGTTATTTGCCCGTGTATTCTCGTATAATTTGCCGTAATTAATGCACTGTAGATGAAGTGGTCGAGAACATGAGTCTAGCTCAAACTATTATGCCTGAAGGTTATATCTTTCCTCCTAAGCCAGCGCCGTTGACTAAAGACGAGCAAGGCGAATATAAAGCACGTATTAAACAACTACTGCAAGATAAAAATGCAGTGCTGGTAGCCCATTACTACACAGATCCTGAAATTCAGGCACTTGCCGAAGAAACAGGGGGCTGTGTTGCCGACTCATTAGAAATGGCACGTTTTGGTGCTCGCCACGATGCAGACATGATCATCGTTGCAGGCGTACGTTTTATGGGTGAAACCGCTAAAATTTTAACGCCAAACAAAACAGTTGTTATGCCAACGCTAGAAGCAACGTGTTCGTTGGATATTGGTTGCCCTATTGATGAGTTTTCAGCGTTTTGCGATCAGCACCCTGATCGTAAAGTTGTAGTGTATGCAAACACCTCTACAGCGGTTAAAGCCCGTGCAGATTGGATTGTAACCTCATCGTGCGCGCTTGAAATTGTAGAGCACCTAGATGAGCAAGGTGAAAAAATTATTTGGGGCCCAGATAAACACCTTGGTAGCTACATCCAAAAAAATACTGGCGCCGATATGATCATGTGGAACGGCGCATGTATCGTACACGATGAATTTAAAACAAAAGCGCTTAAAGATATGAAAGCCCTGCACCCAGACGCGGGTGTATTGGTGCACCCAGAGTCACCTGCAGAAATAGTGACACTGGCAGATGCGGTTGGCTCAACCAGTCAACTAATAAAAGCTGCGCAAACAATGGATAACGATAAGTTTATTGTAGCGACAGACCGCGGTATTTTTTACAAAATGCAGCAGCTATGCCCTGAAAAAGAGTTTTTTGCAGCCCCAACAGCGGGTGAAGGTGCGTCATGTAAAAGTTGTGCACATTGCCCGTGGATGGCAATGAACGGCTTAAAAGCGATTGAAGAAGCTCTGATAGACCCTCGCGGTAAAGAAGTGTTTGTAGATATGGACTTACGCGAAGGCGCGCTCAAGTCACTTAATCGCATGTTAGACTTTACAGCTAGCATGGCGAAGTAATTAGCCTAATGCATAAAAACGGTTAAACCCTGAGGTTTAACCGTTTTTTTATGCCTAAAGTAAATTGCTGATTGATTATTAGACACTTAACAGCACAAATTTAAAAAGACCTTGCACCTGTGTAACCTATTTCATACTATAACGCGCTGTTGCTAAGCAACACCGTGGAGGAATGGCTGAGTGGCTGAAGGCGCACGCCTGGAAAGTGTGTTTAGGTTAATCCCTAACGAGGGTTCGAATCCCTCTTCCTCCACCATCATTCAATATTAGGACGTCTCAGGACGTCCTTTTTTGTGTCTGTAATTAATCAAAATCAATGACTTAGAGTGTTACCCTGTCCCAGGCTGTTTCATCCAAGCTCAAAGCTTTAGTATCTAAAATGGTATTCCTTGAATAAGCTGCCATAATAAAAGAATACTAAATTTGAGTGGGATTCATTTTCTATGGCAAGATCAGCCAAGCAGCTTACCGATACAGCGTTAAAAAAAGTAAAAGCAGAGGATAAAGATATAATTTTATCCGATGGTAACGGCTTACAAGTAAAAGTTAGAAAGAGTGGTTCTAAGCTCTGGAACTTTAATTACTACCATCCAATCACAAAAAAGCGTGTCAACATGGGATTAGGCAAGTACCCCGATGTATCTATTGTAAATGCCAGAAAGTTAGCGCAACAAGCCAGAGAACTAGTTGCTTTAGGGACTGATCCAAAAGAGCATAGAGATGAAACCTTAGCTTTTAAACGGGCTCAAGAAGAGTTAACACTAAATAAAGTAGCTTTAGAGTGGTTTGAGGTTAAAAAGCCTGATTTTACGCAAGCTCATGGCGAAGATATTTGGCGATCATTAAATAACCATATACTGCCGGTTATTGGTAAATATCCTATTGGCAAAATTAACGCACCACAAGTAATAAAAATATTAAGGCCTATAGAGGCTAAAGGTACTCTAGAAACAGTTAAGCGTTTAAGCCAACGATTAAACCAAGTTATGACCTACGCAGTTAATAGTGGTTATATTCAAGCTAATCCGCTTGCTGGAATAAAAGAAACATTTAAAAAGCCGCAAAAACAAAATATGCCTTCGTTAAAACCAGAAGAGCTGCCTGAATTGATGCAAACGCTTGCAACGGCGTCAATTAAACGAGTAACCCGCTTTTTGATTGAATGGCAGTTACATACTCTTACCCGCCCAGGTGAAGCGGCCGGTACCCGTTGGGATGAAATTGATTTTGAGAATAAACTATGGATTATCCCAGCTGAACGAATGAAAAAGCGCAGAGAGCATGCCATTCCTCTATCAAATCAAGCTATAGAGTTATTAGAATCAATAAAACCAATTTCAGGGCATAGAGACTTTGTTTTTCCGTCAGACAGAAACCCGAGAACCCATATCAACAATGAGACAGCTAATATGGCTCTAAAACGCATGGGGTTTGAGGGCCGTTTAGTAAGCCATGGCTTACGTTCGCTTGGAAGTACAACATTAAATGAGCATGAGTTTAATCCAGATATAATAGAAGCCGCACTGGCACATGTAGATAAAAACCAGGTTCGTTCTGCTTATAATAGAGCTGAATATATAGAAAAACGTAGAGAGTTGATGAACTGGTGGAGTGAGCATATAGCAAAGGCATCTCAAGGTTCATTGTCGGTATCAGGACATAAGCACCTTTTAAAAGTTGGTTAGAAGATAAAATAAGGATATAAAATGGCTTTAACACAAATGCAAATCATTCAGTCGCTGGGTGAGGCAATGAGCTGGTTAGAAAGGGAGTTAAGTTGGGATGTACCTGCAACAGAGCTTAGACACTTAACAGGTAGAATTGGCGAGCTTTACGCCGCACTTATAACAAATGGACGCATGGCAACAGAGGTTAACCAGGCGGGGTACGATGTTGTATCAAGTAGTGGCGAGCGTATATCAGTCAAAACAACAGGTAGAATGCATACAGGTGGCCATATAAGCTTTAATACTAATACGCTAAACTTGGTTGATCGTATAATTATTTTAAGAATCAATACAGATGAGATGCAAGTTGAAACTTTATTAGATGCGCCCGCTGAAGAAGCTAAAAAACTAATGAGTGATGCAGTAACGGGAAAAAGCTGTATTACAATGAGTAAGTTAATAAACGCACCAGTTAAGCCACGTATATTATTAAATGTAAAAGAAGTTATATGGAATAACTACAAATTGGTGGAGCTTGAAAACGGCACTATTGAAGTGTTTTTAAATGACGAGCTTGTAACACCCAGTAAGCCTTACTTGCGTGATATTGCTAAAGAGTTAGGGATTTCAATTTTAAATGGCAACGGGAATCCGTTTAATACACGCCAGCTGGGTTCTGTGTTGATTAAAGAGTTATTAAATTAAAGCTACTGTTGTTTATACACCGTAGCTTAAAGGCAAGAAATAAGGCCTCTAATCCACTGAGCTCAAACAAGTTTCATTAACTATGTAATTTATGTATTATGCAGATTCCTCATACAAAAGGATCGTTGATGAAGAATGTACTACTAATAGTTACCGGTGCAAGCCCGCAGGTATTAACCGAAACTCTTTTTGCGCTTTATCAGCAGGGTAAGCCTATGCCTGAAGAGATTTTTGTTATTACAACAAAAAGCACCAAGGCTATGCTCACCGATGGATTATTTAAGCAAGGTAATTTAGCTAAATTAATAGCAGATTATAAACTTCCTGATATTAAACTCCCCGATGAAAATATTTGGCTAATAGAAGATGACAAAGGCCAACCTATTAATGATGCTAAATCTGAAATAGAACAAACCTACATGGCCGACTTTATTACACGTAAAGTGTTTGAACTCACCAATAAAAATGATAATAGCATTCATGCCTCTATTGCAGGTGGCCGTAAAACAATGGCATTCTATTTAGGCTATGCCATGTCATTATTAGGCCGTGAGCAAGATTCGCTCAGTCATGTATTTGTGAATAACGAATTTGAATTTGTTAGAGACTTTTACTACCCAACACCTTACGACCACATTATTGATGGTAAAAATGGCACGCAAGTAAACTGTATTAATGCAAATGTAACCCTTGCCGAAATACCCTTTGTACGAATGCGCCAATCTATCGACGAAACCCTCATTGCAAATATGCAAAGTGCATCGTTTAGCCAAACAGTAGCAAGCTTAAACTCAGCGCATAAAAAAGATTTAACCCTTGAAGTAAACGCAAAAGCAAAAACGCTCACCTTTGCAGGTATCGAAATTAAACTTACCGCAAAAGAAACTGCCTTCTATTTATGGTTAAACCAATACAGCCAAAGTGAACATAAAAAGCTAGTGGTGGGTCGTGATTTTGAAGAGTCTTTGCGATACAGCAAAGAGTACCTCATACATTTACAGCAAAATAGCAGTGATTTACGTATATTTCGTGATACGTTTGGCATAGAGCCCGAAGATTTTAGAGACGGTTTACACAGTAATTTAAAAGTAATGGAAAAAACCTTTGTGCAACAAACGCGTAGCCGCATAAATAGTAAAATAAATAAGGTGTTACCAAACGAGCTTGCTAAAAAAATAGCGATTGATTCTAATAACCAAAGCTTTGAAACAAGCTACTGGTTAAGCGCAGTAACACACAATATAAAAATAAATATAACGGCTTAATATTCGCAAGCTTGCAAACGCATAAAAATAATAACGCATGGTAAATTAGTTGATAAGGAAGTAATCAGGAATGAAGCAATCAATGAACTTTGAACATATTCAATCTAAGTGGCCAGAGCTACACCAGTTAGCCGCTTTTGCAGAAGACTATGCGATTACCGATCCACAAAGCTCACTGGTTAAGCTGCGTTGCTTTGCCGAAAAAGTAGTAGGCTACTTATATAAAGAACTTAGTTTACCTGTTTTACCCACTTCTAACATTTTTGATAAACTTACCGCCGACGACTTTACCAGCGCGGTTCCGCGTTTAATTACCGATAAACTTCACGCCATTCGTAAAAGTGGTAATCAAGCAGCCCACGAAGGCAAAGTTGATCAACAACAAGCTATTTGGATATTAAAAGAAAGCTACTTTGTAGCCTCGTACTTATTTATGGCGTATGCCAATGGCACGCAACAAGAGTGCCCAGAGTTTAAAGCGCCTGAGCAAACACAGCCGACTAACCAAAGTGATGCCGAGTTTGCAAAAAAGAACAAGCAACTCACCAAGCAGCTAGCCGAAAATCAGGCCCGTTTAAAACGCGCACTTGACGAACTAGAAGCCGCAGAGCTTGCACAAAAACAAGCACAGCAGCAAGCAGCAAAACTAAAACAAACTATTGATGCTGAAAAGCTGGCTCAGGTTAAAACCCGCAATGAGCAAATTGTTAACTCAAGTTTTAACTTTAACGAAGGCGAAACCCGTAAACGCATTATCGATTTAGACTTACGCAATGCAGGTTGGAATGTAGCACTTGATGATGAGTCAACAGAAGATGTAGGCAAAGAAGTAAAAGTAACAGATCAACCTACAACAACAGGCGTAGGTTATGTTGATTACGTATTATGGGATGACGACGGTAAACCACTTGCGGTAATAGAGGCAAAACGCACTCGCGAAAATATCGAAAAAGGCCGCCAGCAAGCAACACTTTATGCCAACGCGCTCGAAAAGCAATATGGCCAACGCCCTATTATTTTTTATTCAAACGGCTGGGATATAAAAATTCTCGACGACACGCAAGGCTATAATAGCCGTGGTTTATACGGTTACTACTCAAAAGATTCCCTACAGTACTTAATAAAGCAGCGCACACTTAAAAAAGACTTAAATAAAACGCCGATAGATACTGCTGTGGCAGGGCGTTTGTATCAAATGGAAACCATAACTCGTGTGTGTGAGCGTTTTAGTGATAAACACCGCAAAGCGCTTATTGTGCAAGCAACCGGCACAGGTAAAACACGCGTATCTATTGCCCTTGCAAAACGGCTGCTCGATGCAGGTTGGGCTAAGCGCGTACTATTTTTATGTGACCGAAAAGAACTACGTAAACAAGCGGGTAACGCCTTTACCGAATTCACCAAAGAGCCAGTACATATTGTTGGTAAAAGCGCTAAAAACACAGCAGCCAGCGCGCGGGTGTTTATAGCAACGTACCCAGGTATGCTACGCATAATGAACAAGTACGATGTAGGCTATTTTGACCTAATAGTAGCTGATGAATCCCACCGTTCAATTTACAATATATATGGTGATATTTTTAAGTACTTTGATGCACTCGAGGTAGGCTTAACCGCCACTCCGGTAGAAATGGTATCGCGCTCAACGTGTGATTTGTTTGGTTGCGATTACAAACTACCCACAGCCAACTACCCACTTGAAGACGCCATAGAGCAAGGTAACTTAGTCCCTTACAAAATAGTAAGTTACACCACACAGTTTTTGCGCGAAGGCATTAAAAAAGACAACCTAACCGATGAGCAAATAGCCCAATTAGAAGAGCAAGGCATTGACCCTAACGAGCTCGACTTTGACGCAAAACAAATAGACGAAGCCATTAAAAATAAAGACACCAACAGGCTAATCCTGCGTAACTTAATGGAGAAAGGTCTGCGCGATAAAGACGGCCAACTGCCCGGTAAAACAATTATATTCGCCCGTAACATAGCCCACGCCGAATTAATGGCCCAGTTATTTAGTGAGCTTTACCCACAGCATGGTGCTAATTTTTGCCGCGTTATTCACTCAAAGTACGAACGGGCCGAAGAGCTAATAGACGACTTTAAATCAAGCGACGAAAACAGTATGCGTATAGCTGTATCGGTCGATATGCTCGACACCGGCATAGACGTGCCTGAATGCGTAAACCTTGTATTTGCCAAACCCATAAAATCAAAAGTAAAATTTTGGCAAATGATTGGCCGTGGCACACGCTTATGCGAAAACCTATACGGCCCAGGGCAGCACAAAACACACTTTTTAATATTCGATCACTGGGCAAACTTTGAATACTTTGACGAAAACCCAGAAGAAGACGACGTAAAACAAGCAAAATCGTTACTGCAAAAACTATTTGAGGCGCGTGTAACTCTTGCACAAACGGCCCTCAAAAAAGCAAATTTGGATGTGTTTGATCAAACCATTAAATTAATTCACGACGATATTTGCCTACTGCCAATGGAATCAATATCGGTGCGCGATAACTGGTTAGTGGTCGAAACCTATAAGGATTTTAAACGTCTTAATCAATTTTCACCGCAAACAGTAAGCGATCTGCTCGAAAAAGTAGCACCGCTTATGCAATGGCGTAACATAATGGGGCAAAGTGAAGCGTATAAGTTTGATTTAGAGCTAACCACTATCCAAACACTAATATTTACCGATGCAAACCAAATTGATTTAGCTAAACAAAGTATAATGAACAAGGTTGAATCGCTTCAAATGCACCTAAACGAAGTGCGTAGCAAAGCACCTGCAATAGAAGAAATACAAACACAGCAATATTGGCAGTATTTAACCCATGCAGCGCTTGAGCAAAGCCGCATTAATTTACGTAGTATTATACACCTGCGTAATAAAGACATAACACCGCCAAAAAGTGACTTTGTGCTTGATATAAAAGAAGACGCAAACCAAATACACGAAGCTGATAGGCTTACAAAAATAGTCTCTATTGATTATCAAATATACCGCCAAGAGGTAGAAAAAACACTCACCCCGTTATTTGAAACCGACAGCGTACTTAAAAAAATTCGCAACGGCGAACAAGTAACCGAGGCCGATTTAGCGCAATTAAGCTCGTTAGTGCATACGCAAAACCCAAGTGTTGATTTAAATACATTAAAAGAGTTTTTTCCCGAATCAACCGCGACGCTCGACAAAATATTGCGTACCATAGTCGGTATGGATAAAAACGCCATAGAGCAGAGCTTTACTACCTTTGTGCAGCAAATACACACCCATGTAAATGCCAAGCAACAACGCTTTATTGGTATGTTAAAAAACCACCTGATTCGCCACGGCGCTATTGAAATAGCCCAGCTTTACGATGCACCTTTTACACAAATACACGACATGGGGCTCGATGGCGTATTTAGTCAGCAACAAGCCGACGTGATAGAGCAATTTATTAAGCAGTTTGACGTAAAACTAGGCAACAAAGCCCAAAGCGTCGAAAAGCAAATACACCTTTAATTTTATAAGCGCGTAATTAGTACGCGTTTAAACAGCACTAACTAGGATACACATTAATGATAACCGGACCTTTAAAAAGTAAAATAGACAAACTATGGGAAGAATTTTGGACAGGCGGCATCACCAACCCGCTGACCGTAGTAGAGCAAATTACTTTTTTAATGTACGCCCGTATGCTCGACATGAACGAGCAAGCCGACGAAAAACGAAGCGCACGTACTAAGCAGCCGTTTAACCGCCGCTTTAGTGATGCCGAACAACATATTCGTTGGCAAAACCTACGCCATTTAGGGGCAGAAGAGTTATACAAACTGGTTAAAGATGAGCTGTTTCCGTATTTTTCAAAAACCTCAGGCGATGTTTCGCCAGAAGGCGCGATATTTAACGAGTTTATGAAAGACGCACAATTAATGATTCAAAAGCAAAGCCTATTGGTAAAAGCCGTTGAAATGGTAAACGACCTCCCGCTTGAAAACTCAGACACCAAAGGCGATTTATACGAATACCTATTGAGTAAACTCACCACAGCAGGCATTAACGGCCAATTTAGAACACCGCGCCATATTATACGCGCCATGGTTGAAATGATGGACCCAGATGTAACCAGCCAAATATGTGACCCATCAACCGGCACCGGTGGCTTTTTATCAGTAAGTTACGAATACCTCTTACAAAAATACACATCAGCCGAGGGCATAGACCGCGAGCCCGTGCTTGATGTAGATGGCAACGTGCAATGTGATGATAGCGGTAAACCGCTCGAAAATCTGCTTTACTCAGGTGATTTAATTACCCCAGAGCAGCGCAGCCACATAGATGCTCACATGTTCAACGGCTTTGACTTTGACGCCACTATGCTGCGCGTAGCCGCTATGAACCTAGTAATGCACGGCATTAAACAGCCAGGCATTCATTATCAAGATACCCTAAGCCAAAACTTTAAAGAGCACTACCCGCAAAAGGCCAAAGAAGGGTACGACATCATTCTCGCCAATCCGCCATTTAAAGGCAGCCTAGACGAAGAAGACGTATGCCCTGAGTTATTACGCAAAGTAAAAACCAAAAAAACCGAGCTGCTGTTTGTAGCCCTTATTGAGCGCATGTTAAAAATAGGCGGGCAGTCGGCTACTATCGTACCCGATGGCGTACTCTTTGGCTCATCAAAAGCGCACGTACAACTGCGCCAAATGCTGGTGGATAACAACCAGCTAGAAGCCGTAATCTCACTGCCCAGTGGCGTGTTTAAACCCTACGCTGGTGTTTCAACTGCCATACTTATATTCACCAAAGGTGGCAGCACCGATCATGTATGGTTTTACGACGTACAAGCCGATGGTTTTAGCTTGGATGACAAGCGCACACCAATAAAAGCTAACGATTTACCAAACTTAATCAGTGAATTTAAAATTCGTGATAAAGCAGCCGCGACAAACGATAGCAATGATAAAACCCAGAAGGCGTTTTGGGTCAGTAAAGATGACATAGCCAGCAACAAATACGACCTTTCAATCAACCGCTATAAAGAAGTGGTGTATGAAGAAGAAAGCTACGATCCGCCAAAAGAAATATTAGGTAAATTAGTGAGTTTAGAGAACGAAATACTGGCTGACTTGAAAGAGTTGGAGGGTATGCTGTGAGTTGGCCGTTAGTTAAGTTAAGTGAAGTAGCTGAGATTAACCCCAGGTTACCTAAAAATATTGATGAGGCTCAAGAAGTCACATTTTTACCAATGGCATCTATTTCAGAGCAAGGTCAAGTTTTAGAGCAGGAAAAACGAATTTTGGGTGAAACTCGAAAAGGTTTTACCTATTTTGAAAAGAATGATGTTGTAGTAGCTAAAATCACACCTTGCTTTGAAAATGGTAAAGCAGCGTACTTAGACTGCTTAGAGACTCAAATAGGCTTTGGGACAACAGAGTTTCATGTAATTAGAGCTGATATTGAAAAGCTAGATGGTAAGTATTTATTTTACCTAGTTTGGAATAAATGGTTTCGTCATTTAGGTGAGCGAAATATGTCAGGTAGTGCTGGTCAAAAAAGGGTTCCTTCAGATTTTTTAAAGGATTTAAAAATCCCATTACCACCACTGGACGAGCAGAAACGCATAGCCGCGATTTTAGATAAAGCCGACGCCATCCGCCGCAAACGCAAACAAGCCATTCAACTCGCCGACGACTTCCTACGTAGCGTATTTTTGGATATGTTTGGTGATCCGGTTAGTAATCCGAAGGGGTGGAAAAAGAAACTTTTAAAAGAGCTAACGCTTAAACTAGGTAGTGGTTCAACACCTAGAGGTGGTAAAGAGGCCTATCTGGAGGAAGGAATATCGTTAATCCGCAGTCTTAATGTACATGACAATAAATTTGTGCATAAAGACCTAGCGTTTATTTCAGATACTCAAGCTGACAAGTTAAAAAATGTAGTAATAGAGAAAGATGATCTTTTATTAAATATAACAGGAGCATCTGTTTGTAGAGCAACATTAGTTGATAACGATATATTGCCGGCGCGAGTTAATCAGCACGTTTGTATCATCAGAGCAAAAAAAGAGAAAGTATTACCAACGTTCTTAGCGAGATTGATAACTTCAAGTAGTTATAAGCAAAAGTTAATGCAGATTGCTACTGCAGGGGGAGCAACACGAGAAGCGCTAACAAAACAACAGGTTGAATCTTTAGACATCATTGTTCCACCTCTAGATATTCAAGAGAAGTTTATGTCAATCGTTGGTAAAGTTGAGAAATTGTTGAAAATTTCGGAGCTTCAATCGCAAAAACCTCTATTTAACTCTCTCAGCCAAAAAGCATTTGCAGGCGAACTATAACGCTATTTATAAAATAACAACAAGGATGTTAAATGGCCCAACGTCAATTAAATAAAAACATAACTGAAACCAAGCTTTCAAAACAAGCCGTTTATTTCACGCGTAAGGATAAATAATAAATGCAGGGACAAATAAAACGCATGAACGAAGTGGGCTATACAGTATTTTTAACACCCACGCCATTACTTAGCTACGAGGAGTTGGTATTAAAAAGCTTAGGCTCAAACACCTATCGCGGCTTTCATCGTAAAAATAATAATTGTTTAGGCGCATCACATACCTTTAGAGATGTATTAACTAAAAAGAAAGACTATTTAATTCACACATTAAATAATCTCACCTCTGAAATAGAGTTAAACAAGCTTGCAAACGAGTTATGTAGCGAGCTTAAAATTGAACTGAGTAAAAACATTAAACCTTCGCAATTGCAGTCGTTTAATAAAGTACGAAAGCCCATTGATATTGTATTTGAGCACTTTGTAGCAATGGGGGAAGATTTTGCACCAGCAAGAAAAACCGCCACACCATGGCTATTTTTACCCCTTGATAGCCAGATTTTTCAGTCAGAATTTATATTTACCACTGAAGAAGCGAAGGCTTTAGGCATCAAACGCCGCTTTACCTATAAAGACATACAAACAGCGCAGCACTACGCAGATATACAAAACTTTTTAAAAGATAAAGCGGCAAATATAGGTTTAAATCACCGTATTTATTTTGATTTGGTTTGGAATAAGCGCTTTGAAAGCAACGGCACTAATTTATTTTTAACCAACCCAAGCAGAAATAGGTAAACCTTTAGTTACTTAAAGATAGTGACTAAAAATATTAAAATTTTAATTATAAAGTAAAAAATACCCGCATTCTAAGGGATTAGGAGAAAGTAATGTTTGAAGATTTACTATTAAATGCTGATTTATTATGGCCAGATGCATTATTAGGGCGTTGGTTTATTATTGCCATGCTATTACTTTTTGGGTTTGCGATTATTTGCGTTTTCAAATTAAGTAGTAATAGTAAAAAAACAATAAAAGGCGTTGAGGAAATTGTAGCAGGCCAAACTACAAGTTCGCTTTACGGTAATATTGCTACTATCAAGGATAAAGCAAAGGCCTCAAACAACGAGGTAGTTAAAAACCTTTGGCGTGAGTTTGATGAAAGCTTAGTGCTCGACCATCGAGAAAAAGGGGTTTATAACACCTTAGATGCTGAGCACTTTTTTAACCCAAGAACACTGGCCTCTGGCATCACTTCAAATAGATTGCTCGCCGCAGCTCCCTCTTTTTTAACCGCTATTGGTGTATTAGGTACTTTTTTAGGCTTAACAATGGGCTTAAAAGGGTTGCACATGGAGACGAAGGAAATAGAAGCATTAAAAGATGGTATTACGAGCATGATTAATGGCTCGGCAATGGCATTTGTGACCTCTGTTTGGGGTGTAGGGCTTAGTTTATTGCTTAATGTGTTTGAGAAAAACACAGAGCGAAGAATAGTTAAAAAAGTAGTAAAAGTTCAGCAAACTATCGATTTTTTATTTCCTCGTTTGCCTGCTGAAAAGTCACTTGTTGATATTTCTAAAAACACCAGTGATAGCAGTGAAGCATTGCAAGAATTGCATGAGCGAATTGGTGTTAAATTACAGGAGACTATTTCGGGTGTGAGTGACAGCATGCAAGATGCTTTTACTAATGCACTTAACAATGTAATGGCACCTGCTATGCAGTCGTTAGTCAGTAATGCCAGCCAACAAACCAGCGGCGTGTTGGAGCATTTAATCAGTAACTTTACCGAAAGCATGCAAGCGGCAGGCAGAGGTCAAGGCGAGCTTATACAAAAGTCGACAGAGCAAATGCATGAGGCAGTAAGTAGCCTGAGCGCGCAAATGAGTGCAGTACTTGAACAAAGCAGTAATCAAGCTGAGCTAATGGCCCAGCAACAAGCGGGGGCATCATCGCAATTTAACCTGCAACTCGAAGCGATGCTTAGCAAAAGCGAAGAACGCCAACAGCTTATGGAGCAAAAGTTATTTACGGCTATTGAATCGCAACAGGAATCGCAAGCCACACGTGAAGCAAACCATGTAGATAATTTACAGTCGGTATTAGGTGGTTGGTTAACTGAGCAATCGCAAACGCTTAATAAGCTTTCTGACTCTATGGCTGAAGTACAAAGCGCTATGGGCGAATCGAACCGTGGATTTGTTAATGAGCTTTCGAGTCAAAACGAAAAAACAACGGCGCAGCAACAGGCGTTCACCAGTGGCCTTGAAACCAGCTTACAAAGCTTTATGCAAAGCACTGAACAGCGGCAAAAGGCACTTGAAGAAACGTTTGCCTCATTAATTAACAGCCAACAGCTTGAAGCCTCCAAGCGTGACTCAGAATATCGTGAGCAATTACAAACGCAGTTAGGTAAGTGGCTAGCACAACAAGACCAAATGCTTACCTCGATGACTGATGCAGTAAAACGTACGCAAACGCATATGGATTCGGTTATTGCACAACATAAAGACGTTATTGGAGAGCTTAAAACGGTTGCGGAGTCATCTGCTACAAGTAGCCAAAACCTGAGCAATAGCGCCAACCAAATTGGGGTGTTATCAGGTAATCTATTAAAGGCAACAGAGCTGTTTGATACGCGCTTAGCTGATATGACCGACACTATTAAAGGTATTTCTGCGCAAAATGATGGATTAGCAAATCACGTAATTGAACAAGCTAAAGTGCTAAGAGGGCTCGAAACCTCGCTTGTTGCTACAACAGAGCAATTTGGTAATACAGCTAAATTAGCTCAAAGTGGCTTTAGCGAAATGAAAACACACCAGAGTGACTTTATACGTGGTGTTGAGGCGTCGTTTGAGGGGTTGAGTAATACCTTAGCTAAGCAAGTAGCTGATATTGAAAAGCAGACTAATGAGTGGCTACGTAGCTATTCATCAGAAGTAAATACCCAAGTAAAAGAGCGTATGGAAACCTGGAATACCACAACCCTTGAGTTTGGTGACCAAATGCGCCGAACTGTCAGCTCTATTTCTGACTTAGTGGATGAATTGGAGCGTAGCTAATGCGGGTATTTAGAAGCAACCAAGTAAGTGTTGATGAAGAAAACCCTTATTGGATGTCGTTTTCGGATATTTTGTCGGGCTTGCTTATTTTATTTGTTTTAGCGTCTGTGGTGTTAATGGTTGAGCTTATGGAAGCCAAACAAGAGCTTGAAAATAAGCAACAAGCATTTACTCAAGAGCTTGAAATGTTGCACATGGCTGAGGGTGTACGTAAAACTATATTACACGAAGCCGCTGATTTACTGCGTAAGCGAGGTATACAAGTCACGGTTAGCGAAAATGAAACGGTATTAAGTATACCTAACGATATTTTAGGGTTTGATAGCGCTGCATTTAATATAAGTGCGCAGTTCGAAGGCACTGCGCTTGAAATTGGTGAGGTGTTAGCTGAGGTTATAAATAAAGATAACCGCGAGCAATTTCTCGACACTATTTTTATTGAAGGGCACACCGACAGTAAAAACTTTAACGGCATGCTGGGTAAAGGTAATTGGGGTTTATCGACCTTTAGGGCTATTTCGTTATGGGAGCTTTGGGTTAAATTACTGCCAAGCCAACATGATTTAGCAAGTATTACTAACAAAGAAGGCAACCCGCTTTTTTCGGTGAGTGGTTATGCAGCAACAAGGCGCATGGTTGTTGAAGAGTTAACAGAGAGTGATTTTAGGTCAAACAGACGCATTGATATACGCTTTACAATTCGTAGACCCACCAGCGCTGAATACGAAACAGTAAGAAGCCGTTTGGAGATGCCTTAATTATGTTGCATTTACCTCCTATTCCAGAGCTTGCTCAGTTTAACTGGGAGAGTATTTCACAGCAGTGGAGTAGCTTAACAGTTCAAACAAAAAAAATTGCCGACGGTGCAGGGCAAGGTGAAGAGTTTAAAGCCCTTGAGCAACAGGTTAATCGCTACGTTATGTACGATCAAAAAGAAAAGCTTAAACAAATTTTAATTAAGCAAAAAGGCGTGCGTGTTTTAACTCAGTTATGGATAGATAAAGAAGACGTAAGAAAAGCCTCATTAAACGAAGAAACAATAGATTACATACAAGCTAAACATCCCAAACTGGGTATGTCGTCGTTAATGAATTTAATTTCACTGGTTTATCGATATTTTGATGCACTGGTTGATGGCAATATTTTTAACCTATTAACACAGTGGCTTAACCAGCAAATAGAGCAACGTTTAAAAGATCGCAAAAATACAAGCGACACAATTTTGTCTGTGCTTAACCAAGCTAAATGGCTGCTAGATTTAACCGCTCCTAAGGCTTTGGTTAACCTTGCCAAACAAAATCATTTAGACTTAAACGAACAATTAAAAAAACTACGCTTAAACGAGCTGCCGCAAGGGCGATTTTTAGATATTTGCCACGCGCAATACTACTTAGATACGCTAAGAGAAATCCCCGTTGGTGAGCAACATGATGTACTGCATGAGCTATTAAAGCATGACGTTGCCACTATGCCTTTTGAAGAAGGTAAACGAATAGGGCACATAGCGCTTGAAATTATTATTGATCGCTCTGCTGGCGCGCCCAGTGAAATATGGCAAAACTTTGTACTGAACTTAGCGGGCGACCCGCGTATTGCTAATACTGCTACAAATTACCGCCAGTGGTGGAAGCCCATTGGTGAGAATAGAGTGAAAGCAGTAACAAGTTGGCTTGCCAAAGAAGACTTACGGTTATTTTTAGGCGCTATTGAAGAGTACGCAAATTACACCGGCGATGAAGCGTTAAATAGAATGTTCCCTGCTCGTAAGCGCTTTTTAGAAGGGCTTTATGAACATGGGTTTGTGCGAAATGCACGGCTAATGCTTGGAAACCAAGCGGAGCATACAGTTAAGCGAGTACTAGGTAAGAGTTTAACAACCAGTTATATAAAACTTAGAGGAATGGCTCAAACGTCTATTATTTATTTAGATTGTGGTGATTTTCATATCATTGAAGGATCGCATAACTTTAAGCTATGGATTTATATGGGTTTACCTAGTGAGAAGCTTAACGATTACTCTTTGAGTGAGTTAAACCATTCTTCTTTAACACACAGCTTTCCACAGGAATTTAAAAAGAACTATCCAAAAGGCGAGTTAATGCCTATTCAACACTCGCCGACTTCTTGGCAAAAAAATGCGATTGATTTTTTAACTCAAAATGGCATTGAACTCGATTTAGAAAAACTATTTTATAAAGACGAATACAGAAGATATGTTAATCGTTATGGATTACCTGTGGTAAGAAAAATAGTAGAAGAAAAGAATCTTTTGGAAATCAATTTATTAAACGCTCTAGAAGTGTACCAACCAATTACCGCCAAAGAGCTCGTTAAGGTTTTAAACAGTGAGTTTAATATGAAGGCTGACCGCTCGACTGTGAATTCTAAACTTTATTCAATGTTATCTGAAAATAGAGTAACTAGAGACGACAGACTCTGTTGGGAACTTGCTTAATAAGTAAATTGCGTACTAGGAATATTTAAAAGGGATCAAATAAAAATATGTCACTTGTTAGTTTGATAAAAGGGCTTTTGCCTAAGAATAAAAATAGTCATTTAGCAGATGAACGATACTCTTTAGTGTATGACTCGTATGGCGTTAATTTTGCCACTGATGAAGCCTCATTCCATTGCTTAAATAATGGTGAGGGTGGGGGCCACCAGCTTATTCAGCATGTTGTACTTAAAATGCTACAAGAGCGAGATATTGCACAGCCTATACCCAATGGCTTTAGACTAGACAGCGAACAAGCATGTTTATTAGACCCCGAAGATGCAGAAGTTTTAGGCCTACCGCCTTTTTTTAATAACGACTTTGATGTTGATATTCAAGGTAGAACCACTAAAAGTAGCTTTACGCTGCAATTATTTGCAAAATTTGAGCAGCAAAAATACCCAGTAAAAAGAAAAGGGCCAATACTCGCTTTTAGCGAGCAATCTCAGTTTTTAATGAAGCCTGAGCAGCTTAATGCTGTTTTGGCCGTAGAGGAGCACTCTTCACTTAAACCTGATGAACGAAATGAACTGAACAATGTATTGGCTGTGGCTAAGTTACAGCAAGCCGTTAAAGATGGATTAAAGCTAGATTTAAAACATTTTGATAAGTTTGATTTGGTACAACCAGAACATATTACAGTAACTGCAAATCAAAACGGTGATGGTAGCTTAGAGCTTAGCCCAAGCTTTGGTGATGGCTCTTCATCTGAAGACTTACAAAATCGCTTAGCTCAGTTACAGGGCGACGGGCAAGTAATGCGAATAAAAGATCGCATTGTTTTACTGACTGACGATAAAAAACAAGCTGTTAAAGAAGTACTGCAAAATAGAACCATTCCTGCACACAAAGTGGCAGAATTTATTAAAACCCCTTCAGCTTTTTTAGATGCATCTATTTTAAACCTCGATCTTGGATTTTCTCTCAGAGTTGCTGGTATTGGCAAAATGGTACACATTCCTTTTGGTCAAGATAGTGACGGAAGTAATGGCTGGTTTTCGACTAACACAGACAGTGAACCACCAGAGCGATTGGTAAAGTTGCTTGAATGCGAGGAAGACGTTGTATCGTTTGAGCAAAGCTACCAGCAAGCTAAAGGGCAAAATGCTGATAGTGTCTTTGTTGATGATGAGTCAATTGATATACGCGATGAGCAGCGCGTAACTGAAACACTCGCAGAGGTAAGGGAAAATTTGGCAAATCCATCCAATGAAACGGATATATCTGATACTGATGATTTGCCGGTTAAAAAAGAACAAGTTTCTTTATTGCTTAAAGACGCCGAAGAACATAATAAAGATATTGTTGATAAGGTATCTCAGCTTGATAAAGGTATGAGTTTTGACAGGAGTAATTTGGCGCGAACACCTTTTCCTCACCAAGAGTCTGGCATTAGTTGGATGCTGTCGTTACTCAAATCAGCGCAGCTAGATAACTATGATGATATGTATCGAGTGCAGGGGGCTTTGTTAGCGGATGATATGGGGCTAGGTAAAACTTATATGACGCTGGTAATGATGGCTGAGTACTTGGCAATGCAAAGGCAAAATAATAAATCAGAAAAGCCTATATTAATAGTTGCCCCGCTTAGCTTATTAGAAAACTGGGAACAAGAGGTTGATGCTACTTTTAATGAGTCGCCATTTAGGGATATTAAGGTATTACAGTCAGCAAGAGATTTAAAAGAGTTTAGAGTTAAAGGTGCTGAAAGAGAATCTATGCAGCTGGCCACAGTTATCGATGACTCTCATGCAGATCACGAATCTATTCGTTACGCTTTACATGTTGGGGCTGATGCAGCTACAAAGCGCTTGGACATGAATAGACGTGTTGTTATTACCACCTATCAAACACTTCGAGACTATCAGTTTTCACTATGCGTAATTGATTGGGGGGTTGTGGTATTTGATGAAGCTCAGAATATTAAAAACCCGAATACACAAGCTACCCGTGCAGCTAAAGGTTTAAAAGCCGATTTTAAGTTATTGGCAACAGGCACCCCAGTTGAAAATAGTTTAAGTGAGTTTTGGTGTTTAATGGATACAGCACAACCTGGGCTATTAGGCGATTGGGGCTATTTTAGAGAGCGGTGGATTAAGCCAATAAGCAGTGCTAATGAAGAAGAAAAAGCAGAGGTACGTTTAGACGTTGGCAACGACTTACGTAATACTGCAGGCCAGTTTATGTTACGTCGAACCAAGGAAGACGAACTAACCGGAATGCCGACTAAAACAATAAAAACAGGCATTCATAAAGATTTAGCCGACAATATGGCATTTGCACCTGAACTCGCTCGTAATATGACCGGCGGACAATTACTTGGCTACAACCAAATTGTTGAAGATTATAGAGCTGAAAAAGCGAAAGAGCAGGGCGGCGGCCATGCTTTAACTGTGTTACAGCAATTAAGGGCTGTTAGCTTACATCCAAGGCTTGATGAGGTTTTTAAACAGCCACCGAGTAATGCAAAAGATGCTCAGCGTAATTTACAAGAGTCTGAAAAGTTGCGCATGTTGTTAGATATATTGTCAGATATAAAAAACAAAAAAGAGAAGGTAATAATTTTTGCAACAACCAAAAAACTTCAAGCTGTTCTTAAAATATGCCTAGATAAAATTTATGAGCTAAACATCCATGTTATTAATGGTGATAGTAAAGCGATGGCAACTAAGAAAGATCAGCTCTCTCGTAAAGGGATGATCAGCGACTTTGAAGCAAAAGAAGGCTTTAATATTATCATTATGTCGCCTGTAGCGGCAGGTGTTGGCTTAACAGTTATTGGTGCGAATCACGTAGTCCATTTAGAGCGCCATTGGAATCCAGCAAAAGAGGCACAAGCTACAGACCGAGTTTATCGCATAGGTCAAAAAAAGCCTGTGTTTATTCACTTACCCTGCCTTTTACATCCAGAATATGATTCGTTTGATGTGAACCTAGACAAGCTACTTGCAAAGAAAACAATGCTAAGAGATGCAGTAGTAACCCCTGAAGTGGTGAGTGAGCATGATCTAATGTCGTCAATGGGGTTATGAGGTTAAATCCATGAAACTTCAACTTAGCGCTTCAAACGCACTCAATAAATACCTAAAAGCCGATTTACCTCATTTGTCTCATGAGCCTGGTAAACAAGCGGGGGTTAATACACTCATAAGCGATAATAATAGCTTTAACTGGCAATTGCAGATTATTGATAACAGCTATAAATCCCGTGAAAAAACGATCATTGTTTGTGAAGCGAATAGCCGCTTTACGTTTTTTATACCGGTTAGTTTAAAGCTGTCGCAAAAAGAGTTAACCCAACGTTTGCAGTACGAATGGCAATTAATAATGGCTGAAACGCTTGAGGTGTATCAGTTAATACCACGCAGCGATATTGCGGTGCTGTTAAGTGAGCTATCTAAAATAGAGTTTATGCCGCACTGGGTTAAAAATACCGATTTAAGTATAAGCGGGCATATTAGCGATGCCGCACTTTGGGTTACTCAAACACTACAAGAAGAGGGGCTTTATGATTTACCTAAAGACCTTGCCATTGAGTTAGCTATTTACTTAAACACCCAACCTAAACGTATTACTAATAAAACAACTGGCCGCAAAGAAAAGTTTATACCCATAGAGCGTTTATTACATTATTGCCAATCGCTTATCGCTGCACGTCAGTTGGATGATAGCTCATCAAACGAAATACTTGATACCAGTAATATCATTAATTTTAGTGATTACCATAAAAAATAAGAGCTGGTTAATACTTTAAACTTATCAATAAAAGGGATTTTACTTTGAAAGATTACCAACCATTTTCAGCTGAGATAAAGAACGAAATCATAGACTAAATCAAAAATAATTTTGGTGATGTTTACTCAGATGAGTTGATCACTAGCTTTATAAAAATAATGGAAGAGTCTACATTTGTTGAGCTCGATTTTGCTGACTTATTAGCTTTTTTAAATGAGTGTAGAAACGGCTTTAAATTTTTTACAACTCAACAAGCATTAACTGAATTTGTGAAATCGAGTGAACGTAAACCAACGTCATTATTTGGACATATAAAGCTAGCCACAGAAGTAAACCTTTTCGATAGCTACTCTCAATACATATCAGAGTTCGATAAACTTTTAGTGAGTAACAGGTGCTTATATGTATCAGCGGGTGTTTGCACCGATTTAAACGAGCACCAACAGAGCTTTGAGTTTTATATGATTAATTACAAAAGTTAAGTAAAATTTTCATAAAAAAAGTCTATGTACCTAAAGTTTCATGAATAGAATTAGGACGAAATATGTTATTCAAAATAATTTCAAAAGATAATAAGCAAGTGTTAGAAGCTGTGAACTCGCAAAGTATGGGGGAGCTTCAACTTGAGCAACTTATAATGGAAAATCAAAGAAATGATAATAATAACGGTACAACTCAATTACTGAATGAAGGTATTTTTGGAGAAGAGCTTATTCTACTGAAAAACCAAATTCAGGTTGCCAATCGAAAAAAAGCAGATGTTTTAGCACTCGATAAAAATGGGTGTGGTGTTGTTATTGAACTTAAGAAAGATTTAGGCCGTTTGGGAGTCGATACTCAAGCATTGCAATACCTTGCTCATATAGCTCGCTTTAAAGGCGAAAAATTTATAAAAAATAAAAAGTTAGTTAATGAATCATATGTTGAGTCTGTAGAATCTTTTATAGATTCAGCAGAAATTGACAGAGAAAAAATAAACAGTAAAAATCGTATCATTTTAATTGCGAATAAATTTGATCGTACGTTGTTTTCGATGGGGGAATGGCTTTCAGATAAAGGTGTAGGGTTTAAATGCATACAATATAGTCTATCTAACCTTGAAGACGGTTCGCAGTATATAGATTTTTCGGTTGTATTTGATAGAAGCCCAGAATCAACATTCCCTCTAAGCTTTAGCGCTATGCAACGTGAGCCTAAGTATTTTTGGTACAATATTGGCACTACTAAGCCCAAAAACTGGGCTTGCTTGAAAGAGAAGTCTATTGTTTCCGCTGGGTTTGATGGCGATAAGGACGACAAGGGTGATAGGTTGCTTAATAGCTTTATACCTGGAGATGTATTAATAGCTTATGCTAATGGTTATGGTGCTATTGGTGTTGCAGAAATTCCAAAAACTTCCTCATCAACTTATAAGTTGTTAAAGAAGCCAATTGTGAATGATCCTGTATCTGAGTATCACTTGCACAGGTTAAATGTTAATTGGCAGTGCACAACTGACGACTATTTTAGTGGTTCAATTACTCCAGCAGATACTAAAAACCAATTTAATATTCACCATCCGTACACAACGAGTTGTTCAATCGAAAGCGATAAAGCAAAACGATTAATTAGCGCGCTTAAGGATAATCTTAAGCCATAGATCAAACTAAAAAGTGTATTAGCAAAATCACAAGCTTGTAAAAACTTATTTCTCGTAAGTATTGTTATATTACTTGAATGTAATTTAAGTACCCGTGTTCATGCGAACTGTGCTCAGCTATTAACAGGTGTAACTAAAAACACCTTGAAATGAAATGCTTTAAATGGTTTATTAGCTTAGGTAAAGGAGTTTAAGTTGTTAACTTTTAAAGGTTAATTATTAATTGATAAGGATATTTATGGCTAAATTAGGTTTGGTTTTTTCTGGCGGTGGTGGTAAAGGCGCATACGAAATAGGCGTTTGGAAGGCACTAAATGAATTTGGTATAGCCAAAAACGTTGAAGCAGTTGCGGGTACTTCTGTTGGTGGTTTAAATGCTGCATTATTTACAGCTGGTGATTATAGCTCTGCTGAGCAGTTATGGCTTGATATTGCACCAAGCAAGGTATTAACACTTAAAGCAGAAGATATTGCTATAGCTGTTTCTAAGTTTGCCGTCGGGGCTTATTTACCGGGTGTTGCACCTAAAGCATTGATGACCTTGAGTTCTTTATTAGGGGGTGCAGGAGCTTTTTCGCAAGATGGACTTGCTGAACTTATTTACCAAAGCAATGTTTGCAATTCTATTGATAATAATTTATCGCTGCATTTATGTGCATTAACTGCTAAAAATGGCGAGCTAGTTTATCCGCAATTAAATACACTAAGCGCTGAAGACAAACAAAAATGGCTATTGGCAACCTCTGCAATACCGGCTGTTTTTAAAGCAGTTGAAATAGACGGCACAAATTATGTTGATGGCGGCGTATTACCTTCATATAGCGACAACACACCTTACAAACCACTTATAGAGCAGCATAATTGCACTCATATTATTAATATTTACTTGGACCGCCAAGCTGATACTGTTACTGCAAGTAAACAATACCCTGGGGTTAATTTTTGGAACATTGTTCCGTCACAAGCTTTCGCAGGCTTAATAGAACCACTTAATTTTACAAAAGAAAATGCAGCTAATCTTATTGAGTTAGGCTACAGCGACACGGCTAAAATTCTTAAGCAGTTTAAACCCTTTATGGATGATGAAGCGTGTTTTATGCAGGCCGCTTTTGAGTTTGCAGCTTCAAATACACAATTCAACGATCAGATATTAGTAAACCAACAGTTGCGTGATGGAAGAGCTTTAGATTCAAAGCAGCTTACATCTCCTCATTCATTAGATGATGTATTAAGCGAACTTGCCGATACGTTAAATCAGCAAGAGCGAGAGATAGCAAATCAAAATGTTGATAGTTTGATAGACGAATTTGCTGATAACTCTAACGAATTACTTGAGCATGCCTTTAATACAATTACAACACTTGCCTCTACTGAGGGGCGTATAAACGCTCAGTTAGAGCAAAGCCATGTGAGTCGGGTTCTCGGCTCGGTCTCGGGGAGCAATGCTAAGTTACAAGCGGGTGTTAACTATGATTTAAATCGAGCTATATATTCTAGCCAATTACTCATTCAAAAGCTCAACCATAAACAAGTACTAACAATGGAAGCGATGGTTTCCCTTGCTAACAAAACAAACTACCTGATGACTCATGTTAATGTGTTATATGGCAGCGTTAAAAAACTAGAACAAAATGTTTTTCAATCAGTTGCATTAATGAAGCAAGGAATAGAAGCATTAGCTCATCAATGCGATATTAGATTCAACCAACTTGAAAATAGAATTGATAACCTAGAACGAAGTCAATTAGTAAATAATTGGTATAACAATACAAAATCAAAATGCATCAGTTTAAATACACTGCAACCAAGTGAATTATTAATTAGAGTAACCTTGGGTTTTTATAATGATTTAGGGCGCGAATGGTCTAATAGTGAACTCAGTTCCTACACAAATTTATTGCATGATATTGGCTTGCATCAAGCATTATTAACACCATGTAGCTTATTTAGTCCTAACTCCGCTAAGTTATTTTTAAATAATATACAAGCAAACGCCATTTTACCTGTTCCGCCTAAACATCAGCAGTTTCATCCTTTATTAAAAGGGCTGCAAATAGCAAGTGATGCGCAAAACGACGCAACCGCTGAAGAAATAAATCAAACGATTGAGCAACAACTCGGTTTAGCGCTCAATAATGAATTAAGTGGTTATGAGGTAGGGTTAGAGCTATTACATAGCCTAAAATGTAACGATAAAAGACTGCCGGCTTACTCAAATACGGGAAATTTGAGCTTACTGTCAGCTAATGAGCATACAACCATGCAAGCTCAATTGTTGGCTCAAGTTACTACGTATAAAAAAATTAACGATGATATTTTAATTAATAAAAATATCCGTGATGATCTTGCTTTTTTACAAAATAAAATTGAACAATTTAAAGTTATCATCCCTGTGATTGGCCAATTTTCGGCAGGTAAAAGTTCACTACTTAATAATTACTTAGGGCAAGACTACCTAAACTGCGACATAAACCCTGAAACAGCGGTTGCCACAGAGCTAAGTTATAGCGAAGACGAGCACATTATAATTAATTATATTGATAATAAATTGAGTGAGCGAAAAGAATTAGGTGAGTTACAAAGCCTAACAATTGACGAGAATATTTTTTATATTCAGGTTTTTATTAATAATCAAAAGCTTAAGAACCGTCCTAATTTAGTGCTGGTGGATATGCCGGGTTTTGCATCAAATAATACTGGCCACTCAAAGGCAATTGCTTGTTACTTGGAGCGTGGTGATTATTTTATAAATTTAATCCCCTCAGAAAAGGCCTTTGATGCAACAGCCATTAATCAACTGCAAGAAATCAATCTTAATTATGAAAAAGACATTGCTCATATTGTGTCTAAATCTAACCGTCTGCCAAGTAGTAAATTGTTAGCGGTTAAGAGTCAGTTGCAAGCGTATTTAACCGAAGCATTAGAAAGCGGTATAACGATTGGCCATATCGAAAATTTAGGTACTAACAAAAATATAATTGATTTTGAGAATGCAGTCGACACTGCATTAAATCAGTTTGATACATTACTTTGTAAGCGTTATTCACAGCAACTAGCTAAGTTAGCCGGGCATATAACCAGCGCCATAAATGGCCTTAAAAAGTCTAGCCAGTCAA
Organism: Pseudoalteromonas sp. Angola-4; assembly: GCF_028599265.1. NCBI lineage: Bacteria > Pseudomonadati > Pseudomonadota > Gammaproteobacteria > Alteromonadales > Pseudoalteromonadaceae > Pseudoalteromonas > Pseudoalteromonas sp. Angola-4. The sequence goes on from NZ_JAQREK010000028.1 coordinate 26,020, forward strand.
GCGAAGCCCAAATTCAAGAACAAATAAACAAGTCTCACAGTGCATTTAGCTCGGTAGAAAATAAACTTCAAGCATCACTTAAAGATCTTGAATATAATCTATGTAGCGTAGGAAAAGAGCAGTTAATTCAGCGCTCTCAACAGGTACTGGGCTCATCCGTATCAGTTTTAGTTAGTGCGGCTAAATCGAATCAAGTATCACAAAAAATAAATGACCTACTAAGGCCCGTTTTACAACAAGGTGTTGATAACTTAGTAAAGCAAGAATTACAAAAGCTAGATAAAAAACTCGATATTATTAGCGAGCAACAACATAGCGATGTAAAAATTACACTTAATATACCAGCAGAGCAAAAAGAAGCCTTTTCAACAGCGTATGCAGCGGTAGCGGCCGGAGTCGCAACCGTTATTTTAGGCCCTCTAGGTGGTATTGTCTCTGGTATTATAGGTGGCTTACTGGGCCGAAAAGATAATGCAGAAGAACGCGAGCAACAAATAGAATCACAAGTACGTGAGCAAGTTATTCCGCAGGCCGTTAATATGGCTGTAGAGCATTGCACACAACAGCTAAATTCGGCGGTATCAAAAATCAAACAAGCTGTTTTAAGCTCATTTGAGCAAGAGCAAAACGACCTCAAGCAAAGTATTGAGCACCTTAAACAACAATTGCAGCAAAGCGAAGACGCGTTTAACGAGCAGCAGTTAAAGTTCGACAACGCTTTAATTCAAATTCAGCAAACTAATCACACCGCGCAAATAAAAACCAACGCTATAAAGGAAGCTAGCTAGTGAGTAATGATTTAGATTTTGACAGTTTAATGAACGGCCACCATGATAAAAGCAATAATGAAAATAGTGGTGTAAGTAATAGTGTAAATAGCGATGCAAATGAGCAATCAGCTCAAACACAAACTTCATCTCAAAACATAAAACCAGAGGGTGTTAATCAATACTTATACGAAAGTGAAAAGGGCTTAAGTTTATGTGCTCAATTAATTGCGAATGGTGATAGTAATACATCTGTTGCCCGTTTATTAGCCGAAATTAAACACACGATTGAACATGACTTTTTACAGCTAGCTAAACAAGACGATAACACCACAGGGGCTCATACTTATGCTCAATTGTTATTGCTTGAAAAACAGCTAAATGAAATTGCTGCTTTTCCGCATCTTGAAAAATACTATACCGTTGCAGTGGGTGGCTCATTTAGTGCGGGTAAATCGCGCTTTTTAAACTCCGTATTAGGGTGCCCCTCGTTGCTGCCAACAGACACAACACCCACTACATCTATACCTACTTATTTGTCGTTAGGTGAGCAAAATGCAATAAGTGCACTTAATTTTTATCGTAAAAAAACAGCAATAGATGAAGAAGCATTAAAAGCTATATGCCATGCATTTAATGAGCGTTTTGGCGTAACCTTTAGCCATTTACTACAGCTAATATCTGTTGAGCGAGAAGACTTTAAATACCCTAACCTCGTGTTTTTAGATACCCCTGGTTACAGCAAAGCCGACGATATAATTAACACACAAAACAATACTGACGAAAACATAGCTCGTGAGCATTTACGCAGTGCAGACTATTTAATTTGGTTGGTCGATCAGCAAAATGGCACTGTGCCACAGCAAGATATTGAATTTTTAAAAAGCTTAGAGCTAACTCAGCCTGTATTAGTGGTGATTAGTAAAGCGGATAAAAAGCCAGAATCGCAAATACAACAAATTATTAATACAGCAAAACAAGACTTACAACGAGCCGAAATTAATTTTTTAGACGTAATAGGGTACTCAGCCCAGTTAAATAAAGAGTTTTCAAGTTCCCAAACCGTACTAACTGATTTATTACAAACTGTGAGTAAAGGTAAAAATGGCTCGATTGTTTTATGGCAAGCAGAACAGATATTTAAGAGCTATATAAATTTTTATGAGTCTACTCGTCAAATTCATAGCTTAACAAGTGGCACGATTAAAGAGCTCATTTTTGCTGAAACTATATCAGACAAAAACAAACAACATTTAGACGATATAAGCAATAAAACAAAAGCGCAGGTAAATGCTTTAGCAACACAAAAGCAAGTTGCCCTTAAAATTCAGCAACAATTACAAGAGCAAATTACGCAGTTATGCGAGTTGCTCAATGTAAACACAACCATGCAGCCGAGCTCTGTGACATTGAGTTCAACTAATACGACTTGCTCACTTGGTAACGATAATGTACCCCAACAATCATTAGTATTTGAAGCGCTCGTGCAAGGCAGTATCAAACAGTTATCGGCTATTGCTGACATAACTGCTTTGCAAGGGCGAATAATTAAGTTAAGCGCAGTAGGCGTACACATTAAAATAGAAGAGAAAGTACCAACCGATTTCGACATCATTATTACTAAACAAAAAATAAAAGCCCAGTTGGGTGATGCCGTAATGAGTGATTATTTTAACGAAGGCCAGCGTGTGAAAGTTCACATAGTAAACGATAAAAAAGCGAGCATTACAGTCGATATAGCTTCGGCATAATTTTGAATTAGCAACACACAATTACTTAATAAAAAAGGAAGTAAGATGGATTTTGATATTTTAGACGTTATAAACGAGGCAACAAAAGAAGCTGATGCATTTGAAGGCCATCCAGCTGCTGATTTCACCATGGAAGAGCAGTTATTATACTTAAATGGCTTAGCTCTAGTCATGAATGCTGACGGTCATATTGACGACACCGAAAAGGAATATATTCGTATACTTATAAAATCAATGAGCCTTGATGAGTCAATACTTGACGACATGGTAACGTTTGCAAAAGCCCCAGATAAAGACACAGTACAAGCGTTTTTTCGTACTTTTCGCCGTCGCCCTGTTGCGCAATTATTTTTGTTCGACGCACTAATGATGACCCGCCGCGATGACAAAGTAGAAGACAAAGAAAAGGCCGTTGTAGACAAAATAGCCGACCAGCTAGAAATACTAAAAGGCACCCAACAAGATATATTTGATTTATTTTGCCATATTAAAAACCGCAACTGGCAAGAAAGCGCATTATATTTCAGCTGCCATTTATTAAACCCAGATCACTTTAAACATCTACTTGCCTATCATGAAATAGAGTTCGATGCGTTAATGGCAGAAACCGCAGAGATCAGAAGTAATAGGTTAATTGAGGTGATTAAACAAAAGGTTGATATTGATGCATTAGAGTGGGAGCTACTCGTATATCGCAATAATAACTGTATGCCTGATGCGACAGAAATAACAACGACATTTATTACAAACATCGTTACTCTTGATCTGATTTTGCCATTTTTGCAATCAAAGCTTGATAGAAAAGAGCTACGCATTAATGCCGATGAGGTTTTATTAATTAAAGATGGTGTTGAGCTAGCCTATGGCTCACTAACTGATTTAACACTTAGCCATGATAAAGAAACAGACGCATTTTTTGTCACTCCAAATTTGACTGAAGACTCTGCGTTCAAAGTAACCGCTGAGCTGCTGAGCGATTTTGGCTTTATGATATCTGAACATCTAATTACAGAAAAAGATATTGAGTCTGATGATCCTCAAGTTATTAATATGGTTTTAGATATCCTCTATTCAGCTAAAATAGTCGAAGGTAAAAAAGATGGTGATTACGATAATCCTATTTGCTTTCCTAAACAGAATAGTGGATATGTAAAAAATGAAATTGTATTAGGCTACGACAACAAATATTACACTAATATTAAATCAATTAGTATAGTTTCCAAAGATAGTAGTGACTATGTTACTAACTCAACTCCATGGGAAGTACTAGCATCTGGTCAATTCAGGTTAATGAGATAAGGGAGCGAGTAGGTGACTGATTTAGACATGCTTGCCACTTTCATGGAAGCGACAAAAGAGCCGAGTGCTTTTGAAAACCACCCAATAGCGCAACAAGGGATTGAAGGGCAGTTATTGTATTTGCAAGGCCTAGCCTTAGTGATGAATGCAGATAATGACATTCATGAAACCGAGGTTGAGTATTTACAAATTTTAATAAACTCTTTTTCACTCGATAGCTCTGTTTTAGATGACGTGATTGATTTTGCTAAAGCGCCAGACAAAGTAACAATTCAAGCATTTGTTGCATACTATAGGCGTAAACCATTGGCGCAATTGTTTTTATTTGATGCGCTCATGATGACCCGACGTGATAACCAAGTGCACGAGAAGGAAATGCCTTTAGTGAACGCAATAGCACAACAACTCGAAATACTAAAAGGCACTCAACAAGATATATTCGATTTATTTTGCCATATTAAAAACCGTAACTGGCAAGAAAGCGCATTATATTTCAGCAGCCACTTATTAAACCCCGATCATTTTAAACATTTACTCGTCTATCATGAAGTTGAGTTTGAAACGTTAATGGCAGAAACCTCTAAAATAAGGTCTAAGCGATTGACTAAGCTTATCGTCAATAAAGTTACTCGTGCATGCCAGTTAAAGTGGGAACCTTTAAACTATTGTAATGCAGAGTCTTTACCGAAAGAAAAAGAGATTACAATTGATTTTGCCCCTAGTATTTTTACACATGACTTGTTAGTCCCGTTTCTTCAATCGAAAATGGATAGGGGCGAGCTTCGAGTTAGCTCTGATGAGGTTTTTATCACTTATAATTCACCTGAAAAATTGTACGGTTTACTTTCTGATTTACATTTGGAGTTTGACCCAGAAGATAACACTTTTTCAGTATCAAAAAGTTATATTTCTGACTCTGAATTAATGGTGCCAAACGAGATTAAGTTAGATTATTTCAAAACTATCTTCTCACCATTATTGAACGGGGAACCACAAGATATAAATGTAATTTTATATCAGTTATTTAAAGCTAAGATAGCGATTGGCAAGCAGCTACACCCTAAGGGCAAGCCTAATAATACGGAACAAATTAATTCTGTATGTTTTCCTTTAAAAGGCAAAAAAGTTTTGAAAGACGAAATAGTACTAGGCTTTAACAATAAGTTTTATAGGAATAAAGGTGGCGTTAAAGCTATTCTGATTTCAAACAGAAAATATTTAGATAACTTAACACTTTGGTCAGTATTGGCTTCTGGTCAATATAGGCTTGTTAAATAGAATTATTTACATAGAACAATAAAGTAAAGTTTTATCTTTTCGATAAAAGGAATTAAAAATGATTGAAGAACATTCATCAAGCTTATTAAAAATAAGTAAAGGCTATGAGTTATTAGGCAGCTCACTAGATAAAAATTTATTGGCAGAGTTACAGGCGCTAGCTAGTCATTTTAAAAATGACGCACTACATACACAAAATGAAAATAGATTGCTGCGTATTGGTATAATCGGCCAAATAAAACGGGGTAAGTCTTCGTTTTTAAATAGTTTGTTATTTAATGGCCAAGACGTACTCCCAAAGGCTGCAACGCCAATGACGGCAGCGCTAACTAAAATTTGCTATGCGCAGCAGCCAAAAGCCCTGGTTGAGTTTTATAGCAAAAATGAGTGGGGTAAAGTTAAAAACTTAGCGGACAAAGCATTCACTAAACAAGCAAGTTACGAAAACGCATTACTTGAATATCAAGCCAATAAGGCAATATCGCAAAAGCAGGGCGTTTTTATTCCTTCACCCGCTAAGCCTGTATTATCTGATGAAGAAAAAGCCAGTATTGAGCTTTTAAATATGGTTAAAAGTTCAGGGCTAAACGTTGCGCAGTATTTAGATAGAACCATATCGCTTGATGAAGTAAATAATAATGATGAATTAGTTGATAAACTAAACAATTATGTGGGAGCCAGCGGCGAATTTACAGCAATAGTAAAAAGCACTGAGCTGCATTTAAATATTGACTCTTTACGCGATATTGAGGTGGTTGATACACCGGGAATGAATGACCCAATAATCTCCCGTGGTAGACGTACACAAGAGTTTATAGGCCAATGTGATGTGGTATTTGTACTCAGCAATAGCGGCCAATTTTTAGACCAATCAGATATGAGCTTGCTGGCGCAAAATATTCCCAATAAAGGTATTGAAGATATTGTACTAATTGGCTCACTGTTTGATGGGGCCTTATTGGATGAGTACCATAAGTACCCGTCTATTCAACAGGCGTTACCGGCCATTACTACAAAATTAAATAATCAGGCCAAAAGTAATGTAGATAAGGTATGTAATGAATTTGCAGCCCATCAAAGTACTGAAGATAATAATCAAAGCCATTTAATGAGCACTTTACAAAATGCTTTGCCGCCTATATTTATTTCTTCTCGCTGTTACGATTTAGCCATAAAGCCAGAGCAGTCATTAAATGAAGAAGAGTTGCATACGTTGAACCTTCTTAATGGCATGTTTGATGACTTTTCGTTTAATGCCAATACGTTTGCAGCAGTGGCTAACTTCACAAAAGTACTAAGTAAATTAGATACTGTTAAGGCGAAAAAAGAACAAATATTGGCAGATCGTTTTAATAACCTTTTAATAGGTTCAAAACGTGAGGTTAAACAAAAATTAGCGCAAATTGCAGATGACGTAACTTATAAGCGTAAAAACTTACTTGAAGGTGATGTTGAAAGTTTAGCGAAAAAACAACAAGAAGCAGTTAAGCGAATAGAGTCTGGTACTGTTAAAGTTAATAGTGTTTTTGAAAAATACAGCATTCAAGCTGCAAAAACTTTAACACGCTTATTAACAGACATAAACCAAGATGCAATACAGGTAAAACAAGTACAGTCGCAATCAGGCTCGCGGGAAGAAAGTTATACAACATCAAGAGAAGTAAGTGACTCATCGTGGTACAACCCATTATCGTGGGGCTCAACTCGTACAGTAACGTCAACCCACTATCGTACAGTTAATTACACCTATGCAAGTGTTCATGAAGCAGTGAGTAAGCTTGAGTCATTTGTGGTCGATACCAGCAAAGCGATTTATGACGTAAGTGAAAACGCAATTCAATTAGGGTTGTTTAAACAGGATATAAAAGCATCTATTAAGGATATGTTTGATTTTACGGATGACAACTTTGACCCCGAAATGGTTTTAATGCCATTAAACAATGCCGTTGAACGTATTACGATCCCTGCGGTGAGTTTAGATCTTGATGCGCATATTAATACTATTAGGCAACAATTTAGTGCTGAGCAAGTTGAAGGCGATGACATAGCTCAGTTACGTACTGAACAGGCCCGCGTCGTTGCTTTATTATTGCAAGATATTAGTGTTGAGCTAAAACAGTGCATAAATCAAATAGTAGAGAAGTTAGCTAAAGAGCAAAGTAGTTTTATTCCGAGCTTAACCAAAGATCTAGTAGCAAGTGTAGAGCAGCTCAAGCAGGATTTAACTCACAAAGAAGAGGTATTAAAAGGGTACGATGACGTATTACAAAAAGTGAATACTGATTTAGCTACTTTAAGCACTAATTTATAAGTTTACTGCGGTTTAGGCATTATCGTATTTAAAAAACATAGATAATGCCTAAAGCACCTATGCCCATCAATAAGCGGATAGTACGCATCTCCCCAAAGCGCTTTGGGGTTGTCCATCATAATATCGATAATATATGGTACAAGTTGCGATAAAAATTGCACTGCGTCTTTTAGTTATTCCCTGTTGGCAGTACTGTTCCAAGTAGCTCCTCCATGTATCAATTTATTTCTTAGAGTATAGCGTCGTTGTAGAACGATGGAGGTCAATTTTGCCGTTTCTCTATTTGCTAATGCATAATTAGCTGCTCGTTTGGCATCATTAAAGCGCAGGGTATATTCTTGCTCCGTTGTTTGTTTATTATGTAGTAGCTAAAATGGCTGAAAAACAAATTTATTATTTAACAGAACTCGAATACTGTTTGGAAACTCATGCCATAGCAAATTATAGATTCGATTTTGTGAGTCGAGAGCATCAAGCTTTTCCAGAAAGCGGCTAAACGATTGTGTTTTATTGAAGTTTAAGCATTTAGTGTCTTGGGCATAAGCAGCATTAAAAGAAACCCACAGAAAAATAAACTGGCAATCTAAATCATCATGGCATTGCTCAGATTTGTTTAACCAGCTAAGGGCTCGATGCACTCTTAATGCTAAGCCCTCAGGGAAGTTATCTCGTAGTTTTCTTTGTTTATCTTTTAATTGTTCATGAAGTATATTTTCAGCCTTGTAAATCCTTTTGATAAGGCTAAATTACTGTTAAATAATGATTAAATCTACATTTGTTAGTTAAACGTCATCTCTTTTCCCAATTTTTTCACTTATCCATTCTTCAACTTCACTTTCTACCCAGGCTACAGAGTTACCGCCTAGCTCGACCTTCATTGGAAATCCACCAGCGCTCATAAAGCGATAAACAGTTGAACGGCTTAAGCCTGTGATATGTAAAACTTCTTTTAATTTGATTAAACGCATGGGACTTCTCCGGTTAGGTTATTAGTACATATTCTTTCCGGAGGTAGTAATTTTTTACTGAGGCGAAACAAAAACGTTAAGCACATACATCACTATTTTGCATAAACCATTAAGAGGGCATAACAATGCAAAATAGCAAGTCACTATACGAATTTGATCACCCTGTAAGTGATGAACAAATACTTGAAGCTGCTGCTTACATAATCGCTCAAAAGCAATTTAGGCATGGGGCTTTAACATGTCCGAAAGACAGTGAAGAATATTTAAGGCATAAGCTGGCGTTGATTGAGCATGAGGTTTTTGCCGTCCTGTTCTTAGATAGCCAAAACCGGATACTCGAATACAAAGAATTATTTAGGGGGACTATTAACGCAGCAAGCGTATACCCACGAGAGGTGGTTAAAGAAGTATTAGCGCTAAATGCAGCATCTGTAATACTTGCGCACAATCATCCTTCAGGCGTAAGTACACCATCTCAAGCTGACAAGCTTATTACCACCAAATTACAGCAGGCGCTTAACCTGATTGATGTTTCGATAGTCGATCACATCATCATTGGTGAAACCAGTTATTCATTTGCTGAGCATGGCTTAATTTAAAGGGAGTAGGGTATGGCGATTAAAATAGAGCAAGTGCCAGGACTAAACGTGCCAGAGTCACTGTTTGATGTGATTCTAAATGCCATCACTAAACAAGGTGAATCGATAGGGAATGCGAGTGAGTTAACTATTAATTTTCGTGATAAAGATTATAGCGCAGCAGCTGGGGGCTTTCACCCAGTCGAGGTTAGGCTAGAAAAACGCGGTATTGGTTGGGAGCTTGTATACATTACTGATTTTTCATACCAGGGCCGGTTAGATTCTGAATTAGTAAAGGAGATTGATGTTTGCTTTGTGATTAAACGCGTGTATCACATGCTGGTGGGCTGGTTAAGTGAACGAGAGGGCAAGGAGCTTTTAACTTTATTTGTGACTAACTTTGTTGAGTATTACAACACAGGCTGCTACCAGGTCACTATTTCAACAGAATAAGGAGATGGCTATGGCTGAAGTACAGGCGATTAAGGACCTTGATACAGTAAAGTTAATTAGTTATTTGCTTGAAAAACGGTGTTCTAAACAGATGAGCCATATTTGGAATATAGGTCTGAACTTGGCATTGCGCATATCTGATTTGTTGTCTGTTAAATTTACGGACATTCAAAACGACAGGTTACTTATATTTGAAAGTAAAACAGGCAAGCTTGCAGAGATTAAGTTAAATCAAAAAGCATTAGCATTTATCCACGAAGTACGTATCACTCACCCCAACCATGTGTACTTATTTCAATCGTATCGCAATCAACAAGCTAAAGGTTCACCACCACGGCCTTTATCACGAAGGGCTGTAACAAGAGCATTTGCGTTAGTGGGTGAAGAGCTTAATTTAAAACTAGGCACTCACTCGATGCGGAAAACCCGAGGTTACCACCTCTACCATAAAACCCAAGACATCGCGCGTGTAATGAAGATGCTTCGCCATAGCTCGGAAGCAACAACACTGCGTTACATTGGCATAACCCAGGAGGAAATCGATAAAGACTTTGAAGAGTTAGAGCTATAAATTTATAACATATAATAGGAGTAAGTTTGTTATGTCGTTAGAAAAAGCCGTTGCATGCGGTGCAGTAGGAAATGAAGTTTCTAAACAAATAACCGGTAGTTCTAAGCCATCACTCAGTAGAACAGCCATTGCTGTGAGCTCTGGTGCTGTAGCAGGCGCTACAGTATCCGGTGCAGTTGTCGTTGGCCTAGGTGTGGCGTCTGCACCAGTTACGGTGCCTTTAGCTGTTGCTAGTGGCTTGTTAGCAGGAGTCGCGAGTTTATTTGATTAGAAGTAAACAAAGAACGCATTTTTGCAGTGCGTTCTTTTTTTGCTTTTGCAGTGTAAATAGTGCTTCTCGTAATGCTATTTTGGGAACTTGCCAGCCCTTATATACTAAGGGTTTAAGCTTATTTAGCTAGTTGAAGGTTTCAAAACCTCGTTAAAACGAATTATGAGAAGCACAGGTCTTAATTAGAATATCACCTCTGACTATAACCAAAACACCGCTGCCCTAATCCGTATCGCTTAGTATTAAGCTTAGCGAAGTAGCTTAGTCGATAATAAAGATCGTGGAAGTCTTGAGTGAAATTAGGGTTATTAACGTCAAGGTAGTAATGTGCATTTTGAGGTAAGTGAGCTAATTGCATCGTTTCATCTAATGGTAAGCTCAACGCACTCGCCCAGGCCTTAGCTATTCGAGTAAACAAGTTATCACTTTCTATATTTATTTTACCCGTACAGTGGTACCGGTCCTTATTGAAAAACAGCACAAAATGATAATGCTGTTGGTGAGCTTTGTTTTTCTCTCTAGTCCAAATATATCTAATATTGCATGGATGTGGGGTTTTACCATCACGAGCTTTACGTTTTGTATCGGCTTTAATTTGTGACTCAAGAGAGGCAATAAACCGAGTACACACTTTGTTGCTATTTAGATTAATCGTATTTGAATGTGCAGGTAGCCTTAAATCAATTCTGACCGCAAACGTTCTTTTATGTTCAGCACATGCAGCAAGCATGACTTTCTCAATAGCACCTAAGTAGGGCATAACTAAAGGCTGACTGTCTCTAGCGAGTGTTTGATATTGCTTGTAGGTAGGGTTGGTTGTTACTGGGTATTGCGTTGAATTATTCATTCTCATTTTCCTGATAAGTATTAGTTCATATCAGGTGTCTGAGTAGTAGTTTTTTAATTTGTATTTGGCGTGATAATAGATTCGTTACTAGTAACTCTTATAAATATTACCAAACCGAAATTTACACTAATAAAACCAGTTAAGTTTGTGGTGGTTAAATACAGAAATGCATTACTGATAAGTTGTTTAGTGTATTTAGAATTACTCTGAAGTTATATGAGGTTTTGCTAGGCTTATTGTTTTAATTACAAGTAGCTATTTAGGTTTCTCAATTTTTGAATAGTAAATATCCTTAACATCATCTGAGCAACTCGAAAAATGATTAATAATGAAAAGATTGTATAATTTGATGGAAATATCAATTTTAATGTTAGATATTTTTTTTAAGTAAGCTTTAATGTTGCGAAAGGAGAGCTGTTCAGAGCCAAAAAAAGCATGAAACAAAAAGCTGTGTGAGTACAAATTTATATAATTGGTAATAAAACTACAAAGATGAAATAAGGTTGAGTTCATATTGAAAATATCGCGAGTACCAAAAAGAGAATTGCTAACATGTATAATGGATAATCTTTTTTTTGGGTTAGACGAAGGTAACTTAAGGAACTTATAAAATAGAAGGGATAAAGTGCTTCTAAGGTTATCTAATACGTTTTTAGGGGTAGTGTTTAGAAATCTGTGTCATTTCAGTATTATTAAGAAAACAGGAGTGACACATGACTCAATCTTTCGACTTCAACAAAGCATTAGCTGAACTGCAAGCTGGTAAAGGTCTTACTGGCGCAG
>NZ_JAQREK010000029.1:0-35028 GCF_028599265.1 Pseudoalteromonas sp. Angola-4
ATTTGCAAAGCAATTTCTGCGTCCCCATCGTCTAGAGGCCTAGGACACCGCCCTTTCACGGCGGTAACAGGGGTTCGAATCCCCTTGGGGACGCCACTTACTATTTATAGTAGGGTAGTGTTATTAAGAAAACTCGCCTGAAACGAGTTAAACCATTCAGTTGTCCTAGTGACACAGAAAAAGTTTTTGAGAAGATAACGCCATTCGCCTCGCAGGCTCGGTCTCATCTTACTTAGAAATAGCAAATCAGTGATTTGCAAAGCAATTTCTGCGTCCCCATCGTCTAGAGGCCTAGGACACCGCCCTTTCACGGCGGTAACAGGGGTTCGAATCCCCTTGGGGACGCCACTTACTATTTATAGTAGGGTAGTGTTATTAAAAACTCGTCTGAAACGAGTTAAACCATTCAGTTGTCCTAGTGACACAGAAAACGTTTTTGAGAAGATAATGCCATTCGCCTCGCAGGCTCGGTCTCATCTTACTTAGAAATAGCAAATCAGTGATTTGCAAAGCAATTTCTGCGTCCCCATCGTCTAGAGGCCTAGGACACCGCCCTTTCACGGCGGTAACAGGGGTTCGAATCCCCTTGGGGACGCCACTTACTATTTTAGTAGTGTATAAATCTATTACAAAGCTATAACTTCCTCAGCGCTATCCAGCGCATTAATTTCTACTGTTTATCCGTTAAAATTTTAGTTTTACACTTTTAATTTTCTTCAATATCTAAAAACCTATCTATCTATTTAATTAATAATCACCTACGTATAATTTCTTTGGTTTTCAAGACCGATCCGCAATAATAATTATTCATTTACAGTGATAAATTTTTTGCTAGCTGCGTTAAAATACATACTTATAACTTCATGTGTAGATAAAATGGATAGCACAACTAAATTACAAATTACTCTTAAACATATCTATTCATCCTTTAAATAGCTTACTTAATAAAGCCAGTACAAAATATTCAGTATTTATAAAGCGCTGTGCTGCTAGCCTTTTAGTTTAATTTCTCATTATTAGGAGTTAATTATGGCAAGTGGTTGGGCGCGTGATGGCGCAATTCAAGATCAAATCGATGCAAGTGTTAACGACGCAGTGCAATATGCAAGGCAAAATTTAATCTCAGGCGCGAGTGCTGAATTCTGTGATGAGTGTGATTGTGAAATACCACAGGCACGCAGGTTAGCGCTGCCAGGTGTTAGGCACTGTGTGGCGTGTCAAAGTGAGCTTGAGGCTAAAGGCAAAGGCGTTGCTGGCGTAAACCGCCGAGCAAGTAAAGATAGTCAACTAAGGTAAAGGTGCGACTAGGCACCTTTTTGATAAATTTTATTGCCTAGTGAGCTTTGTTCTTCTTTTTCTGAATAAGCTCAATTGAATAGCCATCAGGGTCTTTCACAAAAGCAATTTCTGTTGTGCCGCCTTTTACTGGCCCCGGTTCTCGACTGACGTTTCCACCAGCGGCCTTTATGTCGTCACATGCCTTGTATATATCGTCAAATTCAATAGCTATATGGCCATATGCATTACCAAGATCGTAGCTATTTTCATCCCAATTATAAGTAAGCTCTAACACAGTATTACTATCCTCTTCACCATACCCTACAAAAGCTAATGTATAACGATACTCTTCGTTGTCAGAACGGCGTAATTCTTTCATTCCTAAAATCTGTGTATAAAAAGAAAGTGACTTTTCTAAGTCGGCTACACGCAACATTGTGTGTAATAAACGCATTTAGGTTACCTCTGTGAGTTTAAATTTAAATAGGTGTGGAGCATAGCGTCTTTATGGAGTATCCATAACCGCATTGCAAAGGCCAGAGCCTGCCATATACCTAGGGGCTTATTTTACCTCAACTGTGAACAATAAGTTTATATTAACCAGCTATTTGCGCACTCATTGCGTCAAATTTACTTGCAATAAGCCTAGCTATTGCCGCGCAAGTGGCTTTGCCTTCACTGAAAACCTCAGCTTGTGAAATAAATTAAAATATCAGTACGATTTAATACGTAAGTAAAATTCTTAACCTGAGTTCGGGCAATTTAAGCTAAATGTGGGCAAGGCTCGGCATTTACAACCACGCATTGGCATAATATTAGCACACTAAATTAGTGGTATTACCAACAATGGGTTAGTGCACAATGTAATTATAGCCACGCTATTTTTACGAGTTTATAAAGTTGTTGCACTTATTGGTCAACCTATTTTTTATTAAGCTCTAACCAAAGAAGGGAAAAGTGCGTTGAATTAATTTGATTTCCATACTGCATATAACTAATTGTTTATCATTGTAATTTTGTTAATTTGAAATGAATTGTAAATTACCTTGGTTTACAAAGTTAACTTATTGGTTGACAAGATTGGTGTATGGTAATACAGTTTTTACATACCAATTGGTAAGTTGCTTGGTTTTAGCTTCTCCAAGGTATTAATAAATAATCAAAGCAATGCTAAGCATAACGGAATAAATACGTAACCGGTCAACAATATACAGCGTGTAATCACTCTGTTTTTATTCGCTCAAATGGTAATAACGCGGCGGGTTACCTATTCAAACGAACATGCTCAGGGTTACTTTAGCAAATTGAATTAAACGACACAGCGTACCTATTTATGGGGTAAATCATTACTCGTACTCATAAAAGCACGCGCCATCATATTTAGGAGTTATTCATGTCTAAACCAGTAATCGGTTTTATCGGCCTTGGCTTAATGGGCGGCAATATGGCCGAAAACTTACAGAACAAAGGCTATGAGCTTATTGTTATGGATTTAAACAAAGATGCGGTTGCTGCATGCGTTAGCAGAGGCGCAAAAACAGCAAGCACTGCAAAAGAGCTTGCACAAGGTGCAGACATAATTATGTTTTGTTTAACAACATCAGCAGTTGTTGAAAAAATTGTGTACGCAGAAGATGGCATTTTAGCGGGTATTAAAGAAGGCGCGGTATTAATTGATTTTGGTACATCAATTCCTTCGTCTACTAAAAAAATTGGTGCTGATCTAGCCGCTAAAGGTGCAGGCATGATTGACGCACCACTAGGGCGTACTCCAGCCCATGCTAAAGACGGCCTATTAAATATTATGGCAGCGGGCGATATTGACACCTTCAATAAAGTTAAACCTGTACTTGAAGATCAAGGCGAAAACGTATTTCACCTAGGTGAGCTAGGCGCAGGGCATACAACTAAGTTAATCAATAACTTTATGGGTATGACCACAGTATGTGCTATGTCACAAGCGTTTGCTGTAGCAGACAAAGCCGGTGTAGACCGCCAGCAACTATTTGACATTATGTCGACAGGGCCTTCTAGCTCTCCATTTATGCAATTTTGTAAAAACTACGCGGTAGACAATGTAAGCGACCTTGGTTTTTCAATTGCCAATGCAAACAAAGATTTAGGTTACTTCCTACAAATGGTTTCAGACCTTGGGACTGAATCAAAAATTGCTGAAGGGTCATCTGCTAACTTACAAGCGGCATTTGATGCTGGTATGGGGCAAGGCAACGTACCAGAAATTTTTGATTACTTTAAAACTCTAGAAAAGTAATACCGACAACATTGGGTGCTTTAACGTAGTTAAAGCACCAAAACACACACAACATCAATTGGCTAGATTTAACCTGCTTTGTGCAATGAGTGCAGCATTACTATTGATAAGGCATTACTTCCGGTCACACTGAAAAAGAGTTATCTATGCGTTTAATTAATATAATAAAGCTTAGCCTAGTTCTTATTGGGTGCACATCCACACAATTGGCAGCCAAAGATTATTTTGTAGACACTAAACAAGCTTTTCAAGAAATCTCTGACAAACTCGTTGCCGGCGATAAAATAACTCTCAAAGACGGTACGTGGTCTAATTTCGAAATTTTATTACAAGGCCAAGGAACCAAAAACGCCCCTATAAAGCTTACAGCGCAAACCAAGGGTAACGTTATTTTATCAGGGCAATCTAATTTAAGACTGGCGGGTTCGTATTTAGAAGTGTCAGGACTTGTATTTAAAAATGGTTATACGCCTAGCTCAGCCGTTATTGAATTTCGTAAAAATAAAGATGAGCTTGCTACTCACTCCCGCGTAACACAAGTCGTTATCGATAACTACAATAACCCCGATAAACGAGAATCAGACTATTGGGTGGCTCTATATGGTAAACATAATCGTTTTGATCACAGCCACTTAGTAGGTAAACGTAACAAAGGCGTTACGGTTGCTGTAAGGCTTAATAGTGAGCAAAGCCAACAAAACCACCATCAAATTGATCATAACTTCTTTGGCTATCGTCCTACTTTTGGATCTAACGGCGGTGAAACACTGCGCATTGGTACTAGCCACTATTCATTAAGTGATTCATTTACCGTAGTTGAAAACAACTACTTTGAACGTACTAACGGCGAAGTAGAAATAATCTCGGTTAAATCAGGGAAAAACCAAATCCGCAATAATGTGTTTTTTGAATCTCGCGGCACACTAACGCTGCGCCATGGTAATGGCAATATTATACAAGAGAACGTTTTTTTTGGTAACGGTGTAGATCACACAGGTGGCATTCGCATCATTAATAAAAACCAAACAGTAAAAAATAACTACTTAGAAGGTTTAACAGGCTACCGCTTTGGGAGTGGTTTTACGGTTATGAATGGCGTACCTAACTCACCAATAAATCGCTACCATCAGGTAGAAAACGCGACAATTGAAAACAATACCTACGTAAATGTGCGTCATATACAACTTGGCGCAGGTAGCGATAGCGAGCGTAGCGCTGCGCCAATTAATAGCGTAATGAAAAATAACCTTATTATTAATCAAAATGGCGAGCAGCCTTTTACAACCTTTGATGATGTAAGCGGTATTAAATTTAGTGAAAATGTAGCTAATACCCAGGTATTAAAAGAGTTAAATTACGGTGTTAAACAGCAAAATGTAACACTAACCAGAGCTAGTAACGGTTTACTGTATCCTGAATCAAGCAAAATTAGTGCAGGTGCTAAACGCGGTTTAAAGGTGCTAAAAAAGGCCGATACCGGCGTTAGTTGGTATCCAAAAACAGAGCAAGTTGTAGCATTTGATACGGGTAAAACTCACCAGGTTAAAGCAACTGCAGATGCCTTACTTAACGCAATCAATGCAGCCCAAACGGGTGATGTATTAGAGCTTGCAGATGGTCAATACGATGTTTCTAAACTCGTTAAAATAACAAAAGTGCTTACCCTTAAGGCTAAACATACTGGCAAAGCTAAGCTGACCTACCAACGCTCCACCTTATTCGAAATTCATGATGGCGGTAGCTTAAAGCTAGATGGCTTAGTTATCTCGGGTGAAAACGCACCTGATGCCATTAATAATAGTGTGGTACGTACTAAAAAGTGGGGCATGGTTGATAACTACCGCTTTGAAATACACAACTCACAATTAACTAATCTTGATATTAATCACTCATTTCACTTTTTTGTAACGGGTAAAGGGGCGATGGCAGATGAAATCACGTTAGTAAATAACACCTTTAAAAATGTAACTGGCGATATTTTACGTCTCGATACCGAAATAGAAGACTTAGGTATTTATAACGCAGAGTATGTAACACTTAAAAACAATACCTTTAATGAGGTAGCCGGTGGCGTCGTTAAGTTATACCGAGGTGGAAGTGATGAAAGCACCTTTGGTCCGCATTTATTAATGACCAATAACACCCTAACTAAAGTAGGTTTAGGTAAGCGTAACAAGGCGCAAGCGAGTGTGTATGCGCACGGTGTACAAGTCACAAATATTGTAAGCAACGTATTTGAAAAATCGGCACCGATTAAAATTGAGCACACGGTTGGTGAGCCAATAACAGCCATTACAGATAACACCTTTGATGCAACTCAAGCGCCAAGCGTAAAAGAGTTACGTGTAGCGGGCCCGCACACGGCAACGATTAAAAATAACAACGTTTTAAATAAGGTGAACTAACAATGATGAATTTAACCCAAAATAAGTCATTATTTAAAACGCTGGGTGTTACTGTAAGTGCCTTAGTTTTATCGATAAACGCCTACGCAGCGCATCCAAATTTGGTAATAACCAATGATGATGTACAGCAAATGCGCCAAGCAATTAGCAACAACGAACAGGGTAAGTTTGCCAACGCATTTGCAGCGCTTAAGGCACAAGTGGATGAGCAAATTAAAAGCCCTATAACAGTGCCTGTACCAAAAGACGGTGGGGGAGGCTATACCCACGAACGACACAAAAAAAATTATCAGCTTATGTATAACGCCGGTGTTATTTATCAGCTAAGCCAAGAGGATAAATACGCTCATTACGTACGTGATATGTTGCTTGAGTATGCCAAATTATACCCAACACTTGATGTACACCCTAAGCGCAAAGTTAAGTCGCAAAACCCAGGTAAACTATTTTGGCAAAGCCTTAATGAGGCCATGTGGCTGGTTTATACCATTCAAGCATACGATTTAGTGCATGATGCGTTAAGCGCCGCTAATATTAAAACCATTGAAAATGACTTACTGCGCCCAGTATCGTTATTTTTATCACAAGGCCAGCCATCAACCTTTAACAAAGTACATAACCATGGTACGTGGGCTACAGCCGGTGTAGGCATGGCAGGGTATGTATTAGATGAATCTGAGTGGGTCGAAAAGTCTCTTTACGATTTAGATAAATCGGGCGAGGGTGGCTTTATTAAGCAGCTAGACATGCTGTTTTCGCCACAGGGCTATTACAACGAAGGTCCTTATTATCAACGCTTTGCACTACTTCCGTTTGTTACCTTTGCTAAAGCAATTGAAAACAACGAACCGCAGCGAGACATTTTTGAATATCGCGATGGCATATTACTTAAAGCCATTGATACCACTATTCAGCTAAGCTATAACGGTTTGTTTTTCCCGATAAACGATGCAATTAAAAGTAAAGGTATAGACACAATAGAGCTGGTACACGGTGTAACAGCCGCTTATGGTTTAACACACGATACTGGTTACTTAGATATAGCTAAAAAGCAAAATCAAATAATACTCTCTGGCGATGGCCTAAAAGTGGCTCAAGCGCTGGATAAAAATAAGCAAACCCCTTATGTATTTAAATCGGTAGCGTTTGGCGATGGTAACGATGGCGAGCAAGGGGCGTTGGTAGTAATGCGTACGCAAACTGGTGGCGACCAAGCACTTTTATTTAAACCTGCCGCACAGGGTTTAGGGCATGGTCATTTTGATAAATTAACTTGGCAGTTTTACGATCATGGCAATGAAATTGTGTCTGATTATGGCGCTGCACGTTTTTTAAATGTTGAGGCTAAATACGGCGGCCGTTACCTAC
This sequence comes from Pseudoalteromonas sp. Angola-4, assembly GCF_028599265.1. NCBI lineage: Bacteria > Pseudomonadati > Pseudomonadota > Gammaproteobacteria > Alteromonadales > Pseudoalteromonadaceae > Pseudoalteromonas > Pseudoalteromonas sp. Angola-4. The sequence continues at coordinate 7,324 of NZ_JAQREK010000029.1, forward strand.
CAGAAAACGAAACTTACGCAAAACATACCGTGGCACACAATACGGTTGTGATTGATGAAACCTCGCATTTTAATGCAAATGTTAAAGTGGGTAATAACAATCATCCTACGCTTAATTTCTTTGAAACAAACCAATACGGAACGGTGTCAAGTGGGCAAATAAGCACCGCTTACAAAGGTGTTGAGCTTGAACGCACCTTAGCATTAATTAATTTACCTATGCTTGAAAGCACGCTTGCAGTTGATATTTTTAATGTGACTGCAGATTCCTCCCATAAAATTGATTTACCACTGCATTACAAAGGCCAATTAATTGATACCAGCTTTGAGTTACTTGGTAACACCAAAAGCTTAGCTGCGCTGGGTGATAAAAATGGTTATCAACATTTATGGTTAAAAGCACAGGCGCAACCAGATGAAGGCCTAGCAAAGGTAACGTGGTTAAACGACAACGGCCGTTTTTATACACAAACTAGCCTAGTAAAAGGGGATGAGTCTTTCTTATTTACGCAAATAGGGGCAAACGATCCACACTTTAATCTTCGTAACGAAAATGGCTACATTCGCCGTGTAGAAGGTAAAAAACAGCATAAATTTATTTCAGTACTTGAGCCTCACGGTGAATACAACCCAAGTAAAGAATATACCCTAGAGGCTGTTAGCCGTGTATCGTCACTTAAGTATGACGCGCAAGAGCACTTAGACCTAATTGAAGTTAAAGTAAAAAATAATACCTATTTGGTTGCTATCAACAAAGCCGATAAAGCAGCTAAACACACATTCACATATCAAAATAAAGCATTCACCTTAAATGGCCGCCTTGGCGTTTATGCGATGAAGAATAATCAGGAGTAAACAGGATGCAAAAGCAAAGTGCACACTTTTCATTTGGTAACGAAACCGAGATTGAAGATTTAGGTAATGGCTTAAAACGCCAAATGCTTGGCTATAACGAAGAGCTAATGGCCGTGAAAATTTGGTTCTCAGAAGGGGCTATTGGTTATAACCATGCGCACAGGCACTCGCAAGTAACGTATGTAGTTGAGGGTGAGTTTCACTTTAACATTGATGGCGTAACTAAAATCTTAAAAGCGGGTGATAGCTGTTTTATTCCTCCTTTTGCTGATCACGGTGCAACGTGCCCAACTGGCGGTATACTGATTGATACCTTTAGCCCAGCTCGCGAAGACTTTCTTGAGGAATAACCTATGAAAATTCAAGGCTTACGCTGGTGGGTTATAGTGCTAATTGCACTTGCTACCATTATTAACTACATAGACCGTCAAGCGCTTAGCGTTTTATGGCCAGACATTGTGGAAGAAATGTTCCCTGATGAATCTGCTTTAGAGCGTAAACAAATTTACGCTAATATTTCTATAGTATTCGTATTTGCTTATGCATTTGGCCAAGCTATTTTTGGCAAAATTTTTGACTGGGTTGGCACGCGTTTAGGTTTTGTGCTTTCAATTGGTGTGTGGTCATTAGCCACTGTTGCCCACGCTTTTGCACAAGGGGTGCTTAGTTTAAGTATTTTCCGTGCAATTTTAGGTGTAGCCGAAGCTGGTAACTGGCCCGGTGCAGCTAAAGGTAATGCTGAGTGGTTTCCAACAAAAGAGCGTGCTTTAGCGCAAGGTATATTTAATTCTGGCGCAGCCATTGGTGGCATTATTGCTATCCCGCTTATTGCTTATTTAACCGTGTATTTTAGCTGGCAAATGGTGTTTGTATTTGTTGGTGCCTTAGGTTTTTTATGGTTGGTTCCTTGGATTATATTGGTAAAAGCGCCTCCAGGCTCTCACCCTTGGATAAGCGAAGAAGAGCGTGAGTACATTCTTACCGGACAAAGACGCGTTGATGATAACGGCGATGTAACAAGCGATGACGAAGAAGAATATAACCCGTCTACAGGCGAGTTACTCTCTCGTAAGCAAAGCTGGGGCGTAATTATAGCCTCTGCAGCTATCGACCCTATTTGGTGGTTATTTGTTTTTTGGATACCAATTTACTTAAACGAAGTGTATGGCATGGATGTTAAAGCGATTGGTATTTATGGCTGGGTTCCGTATGTAGGCGCTATGTTTGGCGCTTGGTTTGGTGGCTTACTTGCCCAAAACCGCCTTAAAGCAGGCTGGAATACCGATAAAACGCGTAAGCTGACCATCACATTAGGGTGTTTAATTATGTTGCCGGCGCTGCTTGCAATGGCAAACCCAGGTGAGCCGGTAATTGCGGTACTTATTATGGCTGTTATTTTATTTGGTTTTCAAACCGCTATTGGTAACGTGCAAACCTTACCAAGCGACTTACTGGGTAAAAAAGCGGTAGGTACGTTGTCGGGCTTCTCTGGCATGGCCGCTAAATTAGGTGCTGTAGGCCTTACGTCATTGGTACCTATTTTAACAGCGGATGGTAATTATACACCGGCGTTTGTGATAGGCGCGTCTTTAGCGATTATTGCAATGGCAGCTGTATGGATTTTAATTCCAAAAATTGAACCATTGAAAAAGCCTAACTAATTTGTTGGCAATGGCTGTGTTTCTCACAGCCATTTACTACCTAAGGTAAGTGATAATAATGAAAAATATTTACTTTATTGGCGAGTGCATGATTGAGTTAAGAGCGACTGTTCCCTCTACATTGCATCAGTCATTTGCAGGTGACGTATACAATTCGGCTGTTTACTTAAAGCGTTGTTTCCCACAAATCACCACCTCAGTTATTACCGCTTTAGGGGAGGATAACTTAAGTAAAAAAATGCGTGAGCGTTTTGCAAGTGAGCAATTAAATACAGATTATGTATTTGCTCATAACAGTAAAGTCCCAGGTATGTATTACATAGAAACGGACGAGCAAGGCGAGCGCAGTTTTATTTACTGGCGGGATGATTCAGCAGCCAAAAAGGTGGTTGAATTTATCAGCCCTGAGCTCGTTAAGCAGCTGTCATCGGGTGATATGTTTTTCTTTTCGGGTATTTCTTTAGCCGTAATAGAAGAGCAAGCAAGAGCGCAGTTTTGGGACATAGTAAAGCAACTTAAAGCCGCGGGTGTAAAAATAGTATTTGACCCAAATTACCGTGCGCGACTTTGGGATAACGTTGAGCAAACTAAAGCGCAATACCATAGTGCATTTAGCCTAGCCGATATTACGTTACCCGGCGTTGAAGACTTAGAAACGCTTTACAACGTGCAAAGTGTAGAAGCGGTAATTGATTATTTGGCTCCGTACAACATTAACGAAATTATAGTAAAAAACGGCCCCGATTCGGTCGTTACAAAAGAGGCTAATACAGTGCAAAGCCACAGTATTACGCCGGTTAAAAACGTTGTTGATACAACCTCCGCAGGCGATGCCTTTAACGGTGTATATTTAGGAGCGCGCTTAGATGGGCGCCCAATTAGCGAAGCGGTTAAGCTGGGCGCGCAGGCTGCCGGCGCTGTTATTCAGCAACCCGGTGCTATTGCACCAAAAGATGTTTTTCAACAAGCCATGGCTAAATCAGGTCTCTAACTGGCTAATTTACTCAATTTATAACACAAAGTAGCACGATTATTTAAAAATAAGGGAAATAACGCATGACTCGCTTTTCTGAACTAATGGCAGGGCAAACTCTGCTACCTATAATTCAAGCAGACACGCCAGAGCAAGGTGTAAACATTGCTAAAGCAATGGCAGAGGCAGGCCTAACTTTGGTAGAAGTTGTTCTTAGAACAGATGCATCAATTGATGCGCTTAAAGCCATTAAAGAACAGGTTCCACAGCTAAAAGTGGGCGCAGGCACCGTTATTAACGAAACAATTTTAAAGCAAGCGCTAGAAGCAGGCTCAGATTTTATAGTCACTCCCGCTGTATCGCCTACACTATTAAGTGAGCTGGTTAAGTGTAACGTGCCAGTATTGCCAGGTGTATCAAATACCGGCGATATATTAATGGCGCTTGAGTATGGTTTTGAAGAGCAAAAACTCTTTCCTGCTTCACTTGCTGGTGGTGCGCCGTTTGTCTCTGCTGTCTCATCTGTATTTCGTGCAGTGAGCTTTTGCCCGACTGGCGGTGTAAGCGAAAAAAATAAAATGGATTACTTGTCGTTAAACAATGTATTTGCAGTAGGCGGTACCTGGGTTGCTAAAAAAGAATGGGTAGCGCAGGGTAATTGGCAAGCCATTACAGACTCTTGTATCGAGGCTTTAAAATAGCAAGGAGCAAAAAATGAATTATTTAGCCCCAACCATTGCACCAGGCGTTGTTGTTGGCGATGAAGTAAGCGAAGTGTATAAACACGCACGAACGCATCAGTATGCATTGCCTGCTGTAAACGTGGTGAGCACATCGTCAATTAATGCCACCTTAGAGGCCGCAAAAAAAATGAAGTCGCCGGTCATTATTCAACTATCTAATGGGGGAGCGCAGTTTTTTTGTGGTAAAGGTTTAGCACTAGAGGGCCAGCAATCTGCCGTTGTTGGGGCAATAAGTGCTGCACAGTATGTGCATAACGTGGCGAAGCACTATGGCGTTGCTGTCATGCTGCACACAGATCACGCAGCAAAAAAACTACTGCCTTGGATTGATGGTTTATTAGATGAAGGCGAAAAGTATTTTGCACAAACAGGCAAGCCGCTTTTTTCATCGCACATGATAGACCTGTCAGAAGAGCCACTGGAAGAAAATATAGAAATTTGTGAGCGTTATTTAGCGCGCATGGCAAAAATAGGCATGACACTTGAAATAGAGCTCGGGTGTACCGGCGGAGAAGAAGACGGGGTTGATAATTCGCACCTCGACAGCTCTGCGCTTTACACTCAACCAGAAGATGTAGCCTACGCCTATGAGCGACTTAGTAAAATAAGCCCTAATTTTATCATTGCTGCTTCTTTTGGTAACGTCCACGGCGTATACAAGCCTGGCAATGTGGTATTAACACCTACCATATTACGCGACTCGCAAGCCTATGTAGTTGACAAATTTAATTTAGAGCATAACGCTATTAATTTTGTATTTCACGGTGGGAGTGGCTCTGAGCACAGTAAAATTGCTGAGTCGCTCACCTACGGGGTGGTAAAAATGAACATTGATACCGACACCCAATGGGCGAGTTGGAACGGGGTATTAAACTACTACCAAGAAAAACAAGGCTACTTGCAAGGCCAAATTGGTAACCCTGATGGCGAAGATAAACCCAATAAAAAATACTATGATCCACGTGTGTGGTTACGTCAGTCGGAGCAGCATATGGTGGCTCGCCTGATCCAATGTTTTGACGACCTAAATTGTGTGAACAGGTATAGCGCATGAAAAGACTGAATAAAGTATTAAAGCAAGATGGGGTTGAAACCGACCTTATTATGTTAATTCGCACGCTATTAGCAACCACAAAAGAAATAGCGTTTAGAGTAAGCCAAGGTGAGCTTGCGGGTGTTTTAGGCTCTACCCTTAACGAAAATATCCAGGGCGAGGTGCAAAAAAAGTTAGATGTCATTGCCAATCAACTGTTAAAAGATACCTTAATTGATGATGATCTTGTAAAAACAGTGGCATCTGAAGAAGAAGATAATGCAGTAGGCGCCCACCCCGATGGTAAATATATTGTGGCATTTGATCCCCTTGATGGGTCATCAAACATTGATGTTAACGGGCAAATAGGCACTATTTTTACCATTTACCCTGCAAAAGCAGATGTGCCCTACGATAGTGATGAGCAATTTAATCAACCCGGTACTAATCAGGTTTGTGCAGGCTACGTGCTGTATGGGCCATCGTCGTTACTAGTAATGAGCACAGGCGGGCCAACCCGCTGTTATACACACGATTTAACCCACGGTGGCTTTTTGCTTACAAAACCAGAGCTTGCAGTGCCGAGTAAAAGCCGTGAGTTCTCGGTTAATATGGCAAATTACCGATATTGGGATGAAGCAACACAAGTTTACTTTGATAAATTACTGTATACATCAGAAGAATTTGCTAAAAGCTCAATTCGCTATAATGCAGCCATGGTTGGTGATGTGCACCGAATTTTATGCCGTGGCGGGGTATTTATGTACCCGCAAGATACGCGCGCGGGTAATGAAAACGGTAAAATACGCTTACTTTACGAAGCTAACCCACTGGCAATGCTCACTGAAAACGCAGGCGGTATAGCCACCTCTAAGGGTATGCGTATTTTAGATATTCAGCCCGATGAGCTGCATCAGCGTGTGCCTGTTATTTTAGGCTCTAGTGAACCTGTGACTTACTTTAATTCTACGGTTTATTAAACCTGACTAAGGCCTCAGTACTAAAGGGCGGTTATTGTGCTCTTACGCCTTTTAAATAAAACGTAAGCCACTGCTGACTAATAGTGAGTTAAACGCAGTGGCTACGTTATTTTATATACACATCAAAAATTCATACCTATAGGCTATTACAGCTAAAGCTTTACGCCTGTGCTTTCCACCCCTCCATTCTTTATGTGCTTATCGCACTACGTAACAATTAAGAGTAATTCTTTCGGTAAAACCAATTGTTCATAAAGGTTGTTTGTTTATCTATTCGTGAAATTAATATTGGTAATAACGCTGCGTTATTAGGTATAGACGTAAGTTAACTTTCAGTTAATAAAATATGATGAATTTTGAACGAATATAGTGGTAAAAGTGTTTTTATTATGCTTATATTACCAAGTTGGTTAACAATGAAGCGTAAAAATAAAATAATTTGGTAATAACACACTGGGTATTTGGTAAATCACACATAACACCTGCTAAATACTAAACCACACAATTAAGGAGAATAGAGCCATGATGAAATTAAAACATTTTGCATTATGTGCTGTTGCAGCTGCCATTATAGGTTGTGACACGGATTCAAATAATAATAACAACACATTGGGCTCTATTGCTCTATCAGGCACAGCGTTAACGGGCGAAACATTGTCGACCAGCGTGAATGATGCCGATGGTATTTCTGGCGAAGTAAGCTACTACTGGTACGCCGACGGACAAGTTATAAGTGGCGCTAATGACGCAACTTTTACATTAACAGATGAGCAAATTGGTTTTGCAATTACAGCACAAGCACTTTATACAGATGACAGCGGTGTTAATGAGTCACATTTAAGTGAGCCCACCGATGAAGTGTCAGCTATTCCTTTTGCGGCCACGGTAGAAATTAACGGTGATGCAATTATAGGTAATGAACTAAGTGCTAATGTAGCGGATGAAAATGGTTTTGATCCGGCGCTTGTAGCATATACATGGTTTGCAGATGATGTTGAAATTGCCGATGAAACCTTAGCAACCTACACTATTACCGAATCGCAACTAGGTAAAGTTATAACTGTAAATGCAGCATTTGAAGATAACAGAGGCTTTGCAGAGTCAGCTACATCAACTGCCACAGCGCCAGTAGAGCGTGCAAATTCAGAAGGGTCGGTGGCTATTGTTGGCACACCTACGGTGGGTAATACACTTACAGCCGAAATAACAGATGAAGATGGCGCAAGCGGCACAATTACTTACCAATGGTTTGCTGATGAGGTTGCAATTAGTGGTGCCACGCAAAGCACTTACGTTGTAGATGAGTCATTATTAGGGCAATTTATTACCGTGCAGGTTACCTACACGGACGATCACGGTTTTACTGAAGACAACCTTTCTGAGGCAACCATTGCTGTTTCTGCAGAGGCTGTAGATGAAGCGGGTAGTATCACCATCTCAGGGGCTACGCCATATTTAGTGACTAGCGAATTAACCGCTGAAATTAGCGATAACAACGGGGTAGATGAGCAAAACGTTACCTACACTTGGCTTGCTGATGGCGTAGCAATTGCCGACACCAACAACAAAACATTTACGCCAACTAATCAAGCTGGCGCGATTATATCGGTCACTGCGAGCTATACCGATAACGATGGCTTTTCAAGCACAATTACGGGCGCCGCCGATACAGTAGTGTACACGCAAGTGATAAGCGATGCGGATGCGCTATTAGGTGCTATTAATGCAGGGCTTGGTGATGGCGATGTGCTTGGTTTAAATACCGGTGTATATGCCGATCTTGATGCAATTATGCTAACCAGCGCAGCAACACTTAAAGCTGTTGAAGGACAAAGCCCAGTAATTAGTGGCGAGCTTTGTATTCATGTAGCCAGTGGGGTTGATGGCGCGGGTATTGAAGGACTTACATTTAAAAATATTGATACTAAATCGGGTGGCTTTTGTGAAACCGAAGAAGATGCCGTTATTTATTCTGAGGGTGACAACTTCACATTTACACAAAATACTATCGATGGTGAAGCAGAGACGTTAAATAATTCTACCTACCATTGGTTAATGCTTAAAGGCGACGCCGCAATGGTTGAGCGTAATACCTTTGCCAACCGCGATAAAGCAGAAAATGGTTCGGTGATAAAAATGTCTTCATCGAGCGCTAACCACGTTATTCAATATAACCTTTTCACAGGTACCAGCAGCAACCCAAATTTTGGTAACTCTAGCCTGCACTTAATTAACGCAGGTAGTACAACAGGTACAGGCTCTGCTGATGATGCAAACTTTACTATTCAATATAACCGAGTAGAAAACTTTGTTACAGGCCGACGTTTAATGCGCGTACAAACCTCTGGCGCGACGATTAAAGGCAATACCATTTTAAATCCTAATGGCGGTATTTCGCTTGAAGATGGTGGATTTAATACGGTATCAGACAACATTATTATTCGTACCACTGATATTGCAAGTTCAAGCGATCGTCCTGCCGGCGTGCTAGTTACGCCTTTAGGCCACACTGTAAGCAATAACTACATCGCTGGTATTCGTTCTGGTAATAAAGAAGCCGGTGGTATTGTATTTACCGCTAACCCATTTTCACAAGCTGATGGCGGGGTGCCAAATGGAGGTAACCAAGCTGTGCTTGATGGCGCAGGCGACTTTACCCTTAATGTGACTAATAATACGGTACTTAACTCACAGCAACCATTTGTATTTAGTACAGAAATAGGTTCAAAGGCACCTGTTGGAGATTGTGATGAGCTTACCGCAGAAAATGCACCTGTACTGTATGGTTTAACTAAAAATGCGTTTGAAATTAACTTCAACGGTAATTTAAATGCTAATGGGGTGGGCGATCAAACTGATGAAGACACCATTGAAAGCAGCGCGCTTGTTTATGGTTTCTTTTACCCTAACGAGCTGTCGAGCGATCACTCTTTTGAATACGACTGTGACCTAATTAACCATACTGAATCACTGTTCTCTAACAGCTTTGGCTTTAGTGACAGTTATGAGTCGGGCGATGCGAGCGACCTTTGGGTTGATATTAGAAACGTAAATGGCAATGGTGAATACGACACCGATGGCGCTATTGACCAAAACCCAGAAGCAAATGGTAAAGAAATCCCAGAGTTTGTCACTGCTACAAGTACGCTGCTTGAGACTGACTCAAATGGAGCACAAGCCTTAGCAGGTGCAAGAAACTTATACTACATCCAAAGCACTGATGTAGGTGCAGGTTCTACATGGGTGGCACAAGATGAATAAGCCCACACTGCACATTATTAATATTTATAAAAATAGCAAACTACGCACAACACACACAATGATAAAGGAGAACGCGGCATGTCGTTAAAAATGGATCGAAGACGTCAACATTCTACAAACAGCTCTGTTTGTAATCATTTTGCACTTTCACCTGCTGCTAAGTTAATTAGAGCTAGTTTACTTGCAGGTATGGCAGGTTCATTGTCATTTAATGCTTTTGCTCAGCAAGAAGCCCAAGAAAAAGTGACTGAAGTAGAGCAAGATGTAGAAATCATCAGCGTTACAGGTACTCGTAGAACCATACAAGATCAAATTGCAATTAAGCGTGAAGCAACAACGGTTGTCGATGGTTTATCTGCAGAAGATATTGGTGATTTACCCGCGCTGTCAATTGGTGAAGCGCTTGAGTCGATTACCGGTGCCGCATCTCATCGTGAAAACGGGGGCGCTACCGAAATCACCATTCGTGGTTTAGGCCCATTTTTAAGCGCAACCCATATTAATGGCCGTGAAGCTACTAATGGTAGTGGTGATCGCTCGGTTAACTTTTCGCAGTTTCCATCAGAGCTTGTAAAAAAGGTCGCTATTTACAAAACCCAAGATGCTTCAATGATTGAAGGTGGCGTAGCCGGTGTGATAGCACTTGAAACGATTGCCCCGCTAGATTACGGCAAACAACGCGTACAAGGCGAAGTAAAACTAAATTACAATCCAGATGAAAGTAATGTAGAAAACTCACTGCAAAGTGATACAGGCTATCGTGGTACGTTTAGTTATGTTGACCAATTTGAGTTTGCCGATGGACAAGCAGTGGGTGTGTCTTTTGGTGTGCAGCGCCAAGATATTAGCCAACCAGAAGCAGAGTACAGAAGCTCAAGCCCATCGGGCTCTTCACTTTGGGCATGTTTAAATGACCCAACTAATACGAATGAAGGCTTTTACAGAAGCAGCGCAGGTGATTGTGAAGACCAAGTAAATGGCAGTAACAATCAAGGTTATCAAACAAACATCGACCCAGAAACAGGCAAAGCCGAAAGCGATGGCACTCCATACGCATGGACAGGTAGTAGCCGCAGCTATCGTCAAAATGAAACCTCAGATGAGCGTGATGCAGTATTTATTGCAATGCAATATCAGCCGTCGTCTGAGTGGGATGTTAACTTTGATGCACAAATCTCTGACAGAACACAAAGAGAAGCACGCCACGATTTAATTTTTTTACAAAAACGCGCAACACCTGGTTTAACAGGCCCAACGCTTGTTACTAACGATGTAGGCGGAATTTTACATTGGGAAGGTGAAGAACGTATTGAATCGGCGGGCGAGCAATTCTCACGTGAAGAAAACTACCAAGGTTATGGTATTAATATTGAGCACACGGTAACCGACCGCCTTACTGTAAATCTTGATTTAGCGTATTCAAAAACTGAGCGTGAAGAGCTACAAATTTCTAACCGTGGTAGAACCGCCGACCGTAATTTGTTTAGCTGGGATATGGGCGATGAAATTCCTCACTTCACGTTAACGGACTTTGATGTAACTGATATTTCTAACTTTACAGATAGCTTACGTACACGTTTAGACCGTGAAAACGTTCGCGAAAACGTAGTTAAATCGGCGCGTATTGATTTTGACTACGCGTTAGAGGGCGATATATTTACTAGTATTGAAGGGGGTATTAGAGCCTCAGAACTAAGCTTTATACAGTTTGGTGGTAGCCAAGGTAATGGGTCTCGTACTGAGTACACGATAGGCGATGACTCAGCATTAGAGATACTTCAAGGCTGTCAAATTGACTTCCCAGAATCTGATTTTTTATCTAGCGTATCGGATGGCAACTTAGTAACAAATGTAGATGGTAGCGGTAATGTAATAAGCTCTGGGACAGGTTCTTCGTGGGCGACCTACGATAACGTGTGTTTCTCTCAAGCTGTAGCGGCTACAGACACTGATTATACAGGTGAATTTGGTTACCCTGATGTTGAGTACGAAAATGCCGGTACCATAGATGTTACTGAAAAAACCACCTCAGTGTACTTAATGGCAAACTACGACACCGAAGTATTTGGTAAGTTTATTCGTGGTAACTTCGGCCTGCGTATTGTTGATACTGATGTAACCTCGGTAGGCTTTAGAACAAATTACACTGTAGATGTAGATGAAACTACAGGCGCTGTAACCCTCGATGCAGGGGATTCACTAGAAAGAACCGAAAGCGGCGGTGGTTATACTAAATATTTACCAAGCTTTAACTTAGTAGTTGATTACAGTGAAGACATTTTACTGCGTGCGGGTATTTACCGGGGTATGTCACGTGCTGACCCATCTGATTTAGGCTATGATCGCGACTTTGTAACAGACGATCAATCTGTTGCGCTATCGCTTTCTGACTTATTAACCGTAGATGGTTCAGGTAACCCTGATACTCAACCATTAATGTCATGGAACTACGACTTAGCCTTTGAATGGTACCCTAATGAAGATTCTATTTTAGCACTAAGCCTATACTACAAACAGTTCCAAGGTGGCTTCCAGCAACAAACTGTTATTGAAGACTATGTGGTTGGCGGTGAAACGGTATCACTACCAGTGACAAATTCGGTAACAACCGATAATGATAGCGATATACTGGGTTTAGAAGCATCGTTCTCGTACCGTTGGGATAATGGTATTGGTGTAAAATTTGGCTATAACTTTGCAGATACTGACTTTGAGTTTGAAGATAGCTTATATGGCGATACATACGTTACCGACCTAGATGGCAATACTACTCAATTAACTGCCGGTATTATAGAACCTGGCTCGGTGCCGGGCTTCTCAGAGCATGTATTTAGCAGCCAACTGTATTACCAAATTGGTGACTTTGATACGGCCATTATTTATAAATACCGTAGTGAATACTTCCAACCTTATACCAGTAATGGTACCCGCTTACGTTATGTTGATGCCGTAGGTGTATGGGAAATGCGTGCATCGTATAAAATTAACGAGCACTTTAGAGTTAAAGCTGAAGCCATTAACTTGTTTAGCGCACCTAAGTCACAAGACTTCTTTGTCGAAGATAACCTAGGTGAAGTAAACGATTACGGCCCACGTTTATTCTTAGGAATGAGCTTTAAGCTATAACACAATAACCAGTGATCCCCACTTTAAAACCCAATTAGCGTATGCCGCTAATTGGGTTTTTTTGTATGTGCGTGTGGGCTATTAACACTAAGCTTTTTGAATCGCGGCGCACTCTCTTAACTAAATCTTGGCTAAACCTTTTTACCTAAAGCGCAGCATTACTAAACTCAGTGTTAGTAACGCTGCGTTATTGGCAGGCTAATTAGTTAGCCAAAAGTCTACTATCTTTATCTTGGTTGACCAATTAATTCGGTAAAAGCGGCTAAATATAAAAATAACGCGGTATATATAAAAAAATATATCAGGCAGGTTGAGGGGGTTTTAATCTGTTTTTGTGTGTTATTTAACCTTAATTGAGATTTAAAAGCACATTAAATACAAGTGGTTATATTATGGTCAGTAATGAAAGTGTTTTTGTCATGCCGAATTGGCTTTTATTGGTAATGACTGTTTTTGCTTTTTTTACAAGAAATGGTTTACCAATAGGTTGACCTTTGGTGCATTTGCTGTAAATATTAAGTTAACCATTTAGATAAATGGTAAGGCGTTTAATAAAAAATATATAGCGAGTTACACATAGCACTGACACACACAGGAAAAACTATGAATCACAAGTTATCAAAAATTACGCTAGCAGTTATATCTGCCACAGCATTAAACCTTTCTATGTCCACACACGCACAGGAAGCCAAGCCAATTGCAGAAGATGATGTAGAGATCATCGAAGTATCTGGCATTCGTCAATCACTTACTAATGCACTTGCTGAAAAACGCTCTGCAGATAGCCTAGTTGAAATTATTCAGTCAGAAGATATTGGTAAATTACCCGATCAAAACCTCGCTGAAGTATTAGAAAACGTAACGGGTATTCAAATTACACGCCAAGCGGGTGTAGGCACAGGTGTACAAATTCGTGGTACCGATGCTAACCGTACCGAAATTAACGGTGTATCAACGGTGGGCTCAGGCTCTGGTCGAAGTGGTATTAGCTTTGAAGATGTATCAGCGTCAATTATTTCAAGCTTAGAGGTAATAAAGTCGCCTGAAGCGAAAACAATAGAGGGCTCTGTAGGCGGTACTATTAACCTTAAAACGATTCGCCCACTGCATTTAGGTGAGCAGCTAGCCACTATTAGAGTGCAAGGTGAGCACAGTAGCTTAAGCACTGATAGCGGTTTGCAACCACGTTTTTCGGGAACTTTTGCTGATAACTGGGAAGGTGATTACGGTAAATTTGGTGTGTTAGTGAGCGGCAGCTACGCAGAGCAAGATGTAACGGCGTTTCGCCCACGTGCAGATAGAGATAACATTATCACTGCAGATAGCGGTGTAGCCAGCGCTCAGTCTTTTGACTTTTTACCGATTCAATTTTTTGTACAAGATTACGATAACTACGAATACGAAACTAAAAACTTTGTAGGTACCATTGAATGGGCGCCAAACGACAACACAAAGTTTTATTTTGATGCTGTGGTTAACGATCAAGAACGTCGCCAAGAAAGCTCTCGTGTACAGGCTTCTGGTGTAAGTGCGCTTAATGATATTTCGGTTCCTGATGAATTTGAAACCGTAAACTTAGGCTCACTTGGCGGTACCAACCTTGGGTCTATTCAAGCGGCCTTACGCGGTGTCATTCCGGTTAATTTAGAAAACGATGATGACGATCCTAACCTTCGTTTTTCAAGTGATACAAACTCGCGTGTTACCGACAGTAATATTTTTAGACTCGGTGGCGAATGGCAAGGCGATAAGTGGTTTGTTAGTGCTGAAATTGCTTCGTCATCTTCAGATACAACTACGCCTAGCTTTAATACAACGCTTAACTTTATTAACCCTAATGTGCCGTTAGATGCTGGTGGCGGTAATGATAATAGTGTGCCGTTTGAGTATGACTTATCAGGTGGCGCATTGGCATTTGGTATTGCAGAGGGGGCAGAGTACGCGCCAACGGTTGAACAACTACTAGACCCTGCGAATGTAGTGCTACGTGATGTAAATATTGGTCAAGATACCGTTGAAAACTCTGAGGATGCGTTCCGTATTGATTCAACCTATTACACAGACTCAATTGTAACCTCTATTGATTTTGGTTACCGCTACAGTAAATCACAAAGCAAACAAAACGAAATTACCTCAAGCATTGGTTTAAGAACCATGGCTGATAGCCCGTCGGGTGATTTATTTGCCGACTTATTAGTGGCAGGCCCAGATAACTTTAACGAAGCTGATGGCCGCTCGTTATACATAGGCGACTTTTTATTAATTGATCCAGAGCTTGTGGCGTCAGACCCTGATGCGGTACTTGCCACATTACAAGCAGCGATGACTGCGCATGGTTCAAGCAAAACATTAAATGCACCTACTTCAAGTTCTGCAGGTTTTTTTGATATAGAAGAAACCACTCATGCGCTATATGCACAAGCTAACTTTGAGTACGAAATGGTGCGCGGTAACATTGGTGTACGTTACATTCAAACAGACGTAGAGTCTACCGGTAACTCAGTTACTCAAGATGGTAGTGGTAATGAACTGGTAACGCGTATTACCAATGAATCTGACTATGACTTTATTTTACCTCGTTTAAACCTTGTGGCTGATGTATCAGAAGATGTACTTGTGCGCTTTGGAGTAGGTAAAGATATTCGTCGCCCTGATTATAACGACCTATCAACGTCTATTACCTACAGCACAAGTCCAAATGACGAAGTTGAATTTGGTAACCCAGCACTGAAACCTGAAGAAGTACTGTCTTACGATTTATCGGCAGAGTGGTATTTTGCAGAGGCAAGTGTATTTAGCGTAGGTATTTTTCATAAAACACGTAAAGACTTACACGTAAATCAGTTAACCTCGCCAGTTGAAGACCCTGTAACAGGGTATCGCGACTTAACAGACCCATGTGAAGGTGGCGGTATATTTAACCCCATTGCAGATATAAACGTATTTGGCCCTGAGAATGGCCGTGGCGTATGTGTTGGTACAGAAACAAAAGTAAACGATAGTGGTGAAACTACCCAAAAAGGGATTGAGTTTGCCTTTCAATATGACCTATCAGGCTTTGAAAAAGACCTAGGGTGGGCATCTGGCTTTGGTGTATTAGCTAACTATACAATTCAAGAGTTCTCAGGTGGTGAAACAGAAAATTCAGCAACCTCAAGAGCAAGTAATGTATTTGCAGCAACCACCGGTACGCCAGGTATTGAAGTAAGTGAAATTCAAGGCTTACTTAACCTTTCTGAAAACGCGTATAACTTTACGCTGTACTACGAAAAATTTGGCCTATCAGCACGTATGCGTTACACGTGGCGTGAAGGGTATCGTTCAAATGACTTCGGTAGTACGTCTAGCTTCCCTTGGGGTTTCCCAGTGGTACAAGAAGACCGTGGTCAGCTTAATGCAAGTATTAGCTACGATGTGAACGAGCAACTTAATATTGGCTTAGAGGCAGTAAATATTACTGAATCTGAAATTAGCCAATCATGTGTAAACGAAAGCGCACTATTGTGTTTCCAAGGTTTAACTGACCGTCGTATTACACTGGGTGCAAGTTACCGTTTTTAAAAAGTATGTTGAGAGTGTGTAGCCTTTGAACGGGCACTAAAAAGCAAGCCACATGGCTTGCTTTTTTTTGACCTTAATTTAGCCGCAGTTAGGTGGTTAATAAAGGACCGTGGTTCTTTGTGTTGGGGGTAAAAATGCACCTGTTTGCAAAAAATAAAGTGTGTGTTGTATTACTTGTTGGCTGTAGCGCATTCCCGTGTGGCTTACATCAAGGGTAATAAAATCACGCATATTAGTAGGGCGTGTTGGTATTTGATGGTTGAATTTGCAGCAGTGTGTTTGGTTTTTAGGCAAGGCAGAGCCTGTGAAGTGTGGTTATTCCCCATAAATAGGCGATAACGCTGCATAAATGCCAAACATGCGCTGCCCTTTGGGTTCTGCCTAGGGGCGATAAAACTCTTTGTTGCCTACATGGATGTAGGTAAGGGGCGTGAGCAGGACGCGGAAGCTTTACTTGGTTTTTACTTATTCTTACAGGGATGTAAGTCATTAGAATAACGCAGGAGCAGTTATCGAGCCCACTAGGTTACAAACCTCGCGCCGCGATTTAATCGCCCCTAGATTGAACAAATTTCAATCCGCAAAAATCAACACGCCCTCAGTTTGGCTGATTCTACAGACACCAAGCCATCGTTTTACCTTTAAAATAATGCTGTGTTAGGGGGGATGCTTTAGTACCGGCTATTACGCCTAAATCAATGTCCAGCTCATTTATGGTGTTGCCCAAACTCTTACTGCCTGTAATTAGAGATTGGCTTACACCGCCGGCTATATGCATTAACCATGAACCATTTAAATGATTAGCTAATTCGCTGCCTTTGTTAGGCGTACCAATTAACACGACATTTCCAAGTGTATTACCATTAAATACCCGAGGGTTATTTTGCAAGTAGGCTCTAATAACTAGGCCACCTAGGGAGTGGCCTACAAAATGTACTTTACTCGCGTTAGCAATACAGGCATTAATTTGTGTGGTTGTTTGCGTAAATACAGCCTCAACACTTTGCCCTAAAGAGGCGTAATTTAGGCTGCATACTTTATAATGAGCACGTTTAAGCTGCTGGGCAAAATATCGCATTGCCCAATCGCTTCTGCCTAATCCATGAGCAAGTACTACCAGCTCATCATTAGGTTTATACTGTACAGGGGGATTATTGGTACTTTTACAGCCGGTTAGGAAAAGTAAAAGTATTAGGCCGATTACTAATGGTTTTTCATTACTTTTACACCCTACATACGCTCGCTATTAGCAATTATATTGTCCATTTAAAAGCAGTGTGCTGCTCAGTAACCGCCCATAATTTGCTTAGCACAGGCTGATCTAAAGCAAACGGCTCAAGTTTGCATATTCCTACGGGGCCGCTCCAATTCCATCTTCCTGATGGGCCATAATACGCACGTTGTTTTAGGTTATGCTCGGTGGCACACATAACCTCAGGGTATGCACCTTGCTCTGCCGATTGTGCTAAGCCCATTTTTACTATTAATGACCAGGTAAATCGGGTTGCAAAGTTAACATTATCGCCAATAAGAGAGGTATTAGCTGCACCTGGGTGACACACAAACACCTGCACATTTTTATTGGCGGCGGCTATTTTATTTTGCAGCTCATAAGCAAACATCATTTGTGCAAGTTTACTGTGGCAGTAGGTCTTATTTGGGTGGTAGTTTTTATTCCAATTCATGTCATCAAATTGAATCGTTTTAAGCCCCATTTTGTAGCCTTCACTGGCCACTACAACAATACGCCCGCTAGATTGCTCTATTTTATTAAATAGCAAACCACACAGTAAAAAGTGCCCATAGTGGTTAACCCCTAACTGACTTTCAAAGCCGTCTTTAGTAAATTGCTGAGTCGCGACCTGCGCAATAGCACCGTTACAAATAAGTGCATCTATGTGTGGCACAGCTTGTAATACCTCGTTGGCTGCATGGCGTACTGATGCAAGCTCTGCTAGGTCCATTTTTATAAAGCTCACATCGGTACTATTGCCAAACTCCTGTTTTAACTTAGCAATAGCTTCATCTGATTTTAAAGGGTTACGATTGAGCATAACTACTTTTGCGCCTTTAGCGAGTAATAGTCGGGTTGCTTCAAAGCCTGCGCCTGTATTTGCTCCCGTTATTAGATAGCATTTACCAACTAAAGAACTGAGTTGGTCGGGAGTCCAGCCAGAAGGGCCAAATGGGTTAGTTGCGCTCATTAGTTAAATTCCTATCAATAGTTAAGTATAAATATGCAGTACAGGGCTATGCATATTGCTCTAAAGTGCTTGTTAGGTAATATAACTCTCGCCACCAGGTGTAACTAGGCGATATCCTCTTTAAAATATGCCTATTTGTATCGCTGCATTGAGAATGTGTATTTACGGTGCTAGATTGGATTTATTCTATATTTAAAAGGTATGGGTGAATGAGCAAACACCACATTAAGCAACTTATACAAAATAGCCTGTCTTTTAACGATGTAAACAACGATGAAAATTATACCCAAGGGCTAATAGAAACGGGTATTAAAGGTGTTCAGTTGTTTAAAGTAACGCATGCTATGCGCTGTGCACCTGCGGTATACGAGCCGTGTATTGTTGCTATAGTCAGTGGCGCTAAAGAAGCCATACTCGATGGTAAGCATTTTATATACGATGAAAATAATTATATGTGCTGCCCTATGTCTATGCCGGTAGAAGCGGGTACACCCACGGCTTCACCTGAGAACCCCTTGCTAGGCGTTATTGTATCGCTAGATACAAAAGTGATGACCGAATTATCTATTACCATGGCTGCACAAGGTGTAAAAAAACACGCATCAGGCCCCAAAACGCAAGGGCTTACACTCGCAGCATGGGATGACTCATTTACCGATTCATTACTACGATTGCTGCAACTCGTAGGCAACCCTGTAGATATTGCGGTTTTAGGCGAAGGGCGACTGCGAGAATTATATTACGCCATATTAAACGGACAGGCAGGTAGTAGTGTGCACCAAGCCTTTGGCGTAGGAAACGACATAGCACGCTCAATTGATTATTTGGCATCTCGATTAGATGAGACCATAACCATAGACGATATGGCAGCAAAAATTGGTGTAAGTAGGGCAGTTTTGCATCGAAAATTTAAGGATGCGACCAGTATGTCGCCGATTCAATTTGTTAAATCTATGCGCTTAAATACCGCTGCGATGAAAATCGCAGCGGGTATGAACGTAAGTTCGGCGGCCATGTCGGTAGGCTATGTTAGCTCATCACAATTTAGCCGAGAATTTAAACGTATGTATGGGCAATCGCCAAAGCAGTGGAGCCAAGCAAAGGAGTTACCTCAGGAGCTTGTTGAGCAATCGATTGCTCAAACAGTTGATCAAACAACCAGCCTGAGGGATTGATCATGGATAATATAGTCATTTTTAGGGTTGTTGGTGCGGTATTAATTATTTTTGGCATAGTGTTAGCTGCCAACCCTGAGCTGATAAGCAATAAGCCAGTTCCTAATGATATTTTTAAGGCCGTAGAGCGCAGAATTTGGTGGGGGTTATTTATTGGTTTTGGCTTATTGCTGCAATTTCATTTTCAGCTTGTACCTTGGCAAGCTACTATAGCGGCAACACTGTCATCGTTACTCGTAGGGCTTTTAATTGCAAGGCTTATTGGCATTATGTTAGATGGCTCGGTAGCAAAACAGTGGCTAAATGTGGGTATTGAATTAGTAATACTCGCGCCTTTAATTTGGTGGTATTTAAAAGTACGCAGCTAGTATCAAGCTTGTTAATTTTAGAAACTAAAAGTAATTTTAGTTTCTGTGTTTCTTAAAGGAGCGGTAAAGTGAAACTAATCTGTCGTTTACTTTTACCTATGAACTAAATAATGATGAACCTCGATTACCTAAACTTATTTGTCAGAGTAGCTGCAACTAATAATATATCAAAAGCTGGAGCTGAACTTGGCTTGTCATCGGCTGTAGCAAGTGCTCACCTTAATAAATTAGAAGAGAGTATTGGAGTTCGGCTAATACACAGAACTACACGAAAAGTATCGCTTACTGATGAAGGGAAAGAGTTTCTGCCCCACGCGAAGGATGTGCTTGTTACTGCTGATATCGCACTAACGTCTGTAAAAAGCGAAAGAGCAAAAATAGCAGGCAAATTGAGAATAACAGCCCCTGTTTCTTTTGGTCATATTCATCTCATTCCTGCGCTAAATAAGTTTATGGATCTTTACCCTGATTTAACCGTAGAGCTTCGCCTTAGCGATACAATAGTAGATATGGTTGAAGGTGGGTTTGACATTGCTATTCGTAACGCAGAGCTTAAAGACTCTACATTAGTCGCAAGGAAGCTCGCAACTGACAACAGAATTATATGTGCATCACCAGATTACCTTAACAAGCATGGTATACCTACCAATCCCGAAGCGCTTTTACAACATAACTGTATTAATTTAATAGGCAATGAGCATTGGCATTTTAAAACGCCTAGTGGGTCAAAGACGGTTAAAACCAAAGGGAGCTTTGCCTCAGATAATGGAGAGGCGGTGCGCAATGCGGGTATTAATGGCATGGGGGTAATCATGTGCTCTACTTGGATTGCCTATGAGCAATTAAAAGCAGGTCAATTAGTACAAATTCTAAGGGATTACCCGTTAGAATCTCATGCTTCTATATGGGCGGTTTACCCGTCTTCAAAATTAGTGGCCCCAAAGGTGCGGGCATTTATCGACTTTTTTTCTGCCAGCTATGGCAGCCCGCCTTATTGGGATAAAGTATTAGAGAGTCAAAACGGTCAGTGAGCGCTGACCGTTTTGAGTGCATCATTATTTTAAAGACACTGTTGATATAGTAAACGGTGCGTCAGCTTGCGTGTTGGCCATGTTTGGTGCATCAAACACTGCATCAAAATTTGTAATATACACGGTGTTGCCTCTAACAATCGCTTCTCCAGGTCCATCTAACTCATTATTTGTACCGTCGCTGTCTTTATTTTTTGTCAGTAAAGTTGTTTTACCATTTACGTCAATACTATAAGCAGCATTGTCAAATAAGTCAGTAATATATAAAGTCTGAGAGTCTTCACTCCACTGAATACCGTCACTTGCAATCAAGCCTTCACTAAATAGCGTGGTTGATTGTTTAGTGCCATTTTTACTAATGGTGGTTTTATACACCGTCCCTTCTTCCATAATACCGGTATATAAGTTACCAAGCTCATCAACAGCTAAACCATTGGCACCAAAACCTAGGCTTCCATCTGAGTAAAAGACTTCAAATAAATGTGCGTCAAAATTATCTTTTCCTTTATACGCAGCGATCTGTAATGGATTTTTTGGGTCTAATTCCTCTAAACTTACTTTGTACACACCGCTGGTGGTTGAGCTGCCTTTTTCAGTTGCAAGCACTGTATCTGAGATGAATAAGTCGTTACCGTGCCACGCTATGGCATTAGGAAAAGAAAGCCCTTTAGCAACAACATCAACAGTGGTTGCTTTGCCGTTTTGTACATTAACGCGTAATAAACGCGATTCGCCACCAAACCATAATTGCATATCGGCTACGTAAATGTTGCCATCTGGCCCCATAGCAATACCCATAGGCGTAACAACTCCGCTGGTTGGTTCAAGATCGCGGGGCTTAAATGTATACCATACTGATACGCGATCGTTTTCATCAATTAGGCCAATCGTTGGCGCTTGGGTATTTTGTATGACCCCTTTTTCGATAAGTGTTTGATTATGTAAATTTGGTGAAGTAAATAAAATATTGTTATTAGCATCAAGTGCAAAGCTGGCAGGAGAATTAAACTGCGCAGGTAAATTTTGTAGTGAATAAGTTTGTTGTGCTGGTGGTGTTTGCGTACAGGCAAAAAGTACACCTGTAACAAGGATTAAACTTACTATTTTTAAGTATTTTTTTGAAATATTCATAGTATCCCTTTAAATGGCAATGGATGTTTAAAACATGGCCGGTAATCATAATCGATATAAAAACCGGCATTTGGAGCTACTAGTTATTTAGCAAAACCACCCAATGGTTTTAGTAATAGTGGCGAAAGTGCAGCATGCATATCTCGTAACTCTTTAGGTAAGTCACCTAAATGGACCATACGTGTTGGGGTTGCTGCTTTAATCCACTGCTCGGCATGGTCGTTCCAATTTTCAATATGAGTGAAGGATGACTCTAAATCACGAAAGCGCTCATAAACCAATACGTCACCTTCATCAGATAGGTAGTATTGATAGTTTAAAGTGCCAGGCTCTGTTTTAGCTCTTTCTACTTGCGAATTCATTACCGCCTTGAATGCTTCAAGTTGGCCTTCGTTTAGTTTAGCTTCAACAATCCAACCAAAATTTTCGAAGGTTGTGCCATTGTCAGTGTTAATCATGCTTGTTTCATCTATTTCTCGAGCAAAGCCACCTAATGGTTTTAGCCATGTTGGTGATAGCGCAGCGTGACGCTCTCGTACATCATCAGGTAAATCGCCAAGATGAAGCATACGAGTTGGCTCAGCAGCGGCTATCCAGCGCTCAGCATGTGCATCCCAGTTTTCAATGTGTTCGTGTGAAGCGTGTGCATCAGCAAATCGCTCGTAAACTAAAACATCGCCATCATCAGACAAATAGTATTGGTAATTAAGCGTACCTTCTTCAGTCAATGCGCGGTTAACTTGCGAATTCATCACCGCTTTAAAGTTCTCTAATTCGCCTTCTTTAAGTTTTGCCTCAACGATCCAACCAAAATTCTTAAACATAATATTCTCCACAGTATAGGAAGATACATTTCTTCCGAATTAATCTACATTGTCTTGAGTTGACGAAAGAGAAGATAACAAAGTTAATTGGTATTGATAATGAAGGTAATCAAGAATCACTTCGTAGTTTTTGTTGGTAATTTATTTTAATAATAATTGTGATTATTTTAGCGATACTGCGAATAACTAAATAAGAAGGTTAGGTGAGTATTATGGTAAAGCTAAAATGTTTATATTTAACCGTGTACAGGTTTCGTTGAATAGGCCAAAGCGCCGCACTTTATTACTTTTAAAAACAGATGCATTAGCACTTAAACACAATAAAACTGCGATGAAAAAATACGTGATGAGATTAATTTAGATGATGGATTTATGCGTAAATGAACACCAATAAAAAAGCACTGTTTGCTCAAACAATGGAGCAGCATAAAGGCATTATTTATAAAGTTGTTAACTCATACTGTCAAAACCAACACGACAGGCAAGACCTAGCGCAAGAAATACTCACCACCATGTGGCTTGCTTATGATAATTACGACAAAGACTATAAGTTTTCTACATGGATGTACCGAATAGCACTGAATGTGGCGATTTCCTATTACCGCAAAGACAGTAAACGAGAAGATAAAGCCAATGAAAGTGAGCAGTGCATTGTGCACATAGCCGACCTATCAGCGCACAATGATAAAAGCGAAGAGGTTAAGCAGCTTTATGAATTTATAGCAAAGCTCGATAAGTTAAATAAAGCCATAGTATTGCTGTATTTAGAAGGCGAATCCCATCAAAGCATAGCGACGAGTTTAGGCATAAGTAAAACCAACGTCGCTACGCGAATTGGCCGCATTAAAGAAACACTAAAAAATCAATTTGAAAAACAGGGGGCTTAAAATGAATTTAGATAACATTAAAAACACATGGCAGCAACAAAATAGTGTTAACGAATCGGTCATTACAATAAACCAATCACTGCTGAGCGAAACAAAAGTGAATAACCAAATGAAAGAGCTTAATACTATGAAGTGGGCACGTATTATTGAAAGCGCAGCCTTCTTTTTTATTATTGTTTTATTGGGGCAGTACATTGCAAATAACTTTAGTGTTTCAGCGCCTTCAATATCTGCGTTGATACTGAGTGTATTTTCCATTGCTGGCCTTGCAGGTAATATTGGCCAAATAGTGCATATTGCTAACATTGATTATGCAAAGCCAATTAGCCAACTTCAAAAAGACGTTTACCGCCTTTGCTCACATAAATTACAACTAACTAAGTTGTTGCTTATGTCTGCACCTTTTTATATGGCTTATGTTTTTATTGGCTTTGACGTGCTATTTGAAATTGACTTGTATGCTCACCTAGAGCAACACATGGTTTGGTTTTACAGCGTGTCATCGCTTCTACTTTTAATAATTACAAGCTGCGTCTTAGCTAAACTAAACTACACAAATATCGCAACTCCTTGGGTTAAACGCACCATTGCATTTTTTGTCGGTGAGCGTTTAGTAAATATGGCGCAATTTATAAATAATATAGACTCGACAGACAGCTAAATATTTAGCTGTCTTACTTTCAAAATACCCAAAATAGAGTTATTCGAGGTTAGTCCGTTTTTTCTTTAAAATCACACACGTCTTCAATAATACCAATCGTGTTAAGTTATTCGTCACTTATAGCGACAGATAAATAGAGCGGTTACAAGGCATAAATTTTTACATGTAGTTGTTCTACTTGAGAAGTTTATAACGCCGTAAGCGCTTTATTTAGCTCGCTAGAATGACTAAATACTTAAGTCGATTGGTATACACAGCTGCCGCATTTAGGCTTACGGGCAACGCAAGTATAGCGCCCGTGTAGTATTAACCAGTGGTGTACGTCTACTTTAAATTCTTTAGGGACGACCTTTTCAAGTTTTTGCTCAACAGCAACTACATCTTTACCCATAGCAAATTTGGTGCGGTTTGAAACACGAAAAATATGCGTGTCTACGGCTATGGTTGGCCAGCCAAATTATAAGTAAACTAGATGGTGTGTTCATTTTAGAGCGAAATTTCTTAAATAGTATGTTTTAGTATTAACTTTATAAGGCAAATTTGATTGTTTTCTAAAGTAGCAAACTTGTTAATTAAATTGAGTGAGCGCATAACCCTGCCTATTTTTTCTCTCTATTTATAGCTCTGATATTACTTAGTTTGAAACATAGCCTGGTTGTCATTTATGATGTATGGTTTACCAAATAACTAAAATAACTAAAATAACTAAAATAACTAAAATGACCGAGAGTATTGCATTACTAGTTTTTTTCACTCACTTATTAGTTGCGGTATTTCTGCTCAATATTCATTCCGGTAATCAATTAAGTAATAGAATTTTAGCTGTGTTTTTATCCGTCACTGCATTTGATATCAGTAATTTTATTTTCACTAGTTTTTATGGTGCGCATTTAAATTTAGATATGTTTCGTGCTAACTTTTCGGTTCTGACAGCGCCAATACTTTATTTTTACGTAAAATCAATTGTTTATAGTGATTTAAAACTTAAAGCTAAAGACCTTCTGCATGCTATCCCGTTTATTATTGTATGTTTAATCTTTATCCCGCGCTTCCATCTTGGAGATGACATTGCAAAAATGGCCTTTTATAACAACCATGAACCCTTGTTTGAAGTGTTGTTTGTTCATGTAGTGCTCTACTTACAAATGTTCATTTATCTTGCATTGATTTTTAAGAAGTTAAACCGCTATAAATTGACTGTTTTAAATAACTATTCAGATATTGAAATACTCAATAAGCAGTGGCTAAACAATTTTATGATGGTTTTTTTAATTGATTTCACCATTGTTGTGGTGCGTAATATTATTAAATTTACCGAGCTACAAGGACTATTGAACTTATTAACTACTCTAATGATGGTAGTCACACTATTTTTTGTTTGTTGGATATTATGGCAAACACTTCATAACCCTTCCATATTTCAAGGTATTAGCTCAAAGGTTAAATCATTTGAACCAAAAAAACCTCCACAGAACCCAAGTGACGTTGTTGATGTTAATGAAGCACAAAGAGTGTTATCCACAATTAAGTGCCATATGTCGCTAAATAAACCTTACCTGAATCCATCACTAAACATTGACACGTTGGCAAAGCAATTAAATATACCGGCCTTAAAAATTTCAATCGTACTCAATCACCACCTTGGGCAACACTTTTTCGATTTCATAAATAGTTATCGAGTTAATGAAGCTGCTAATATCCTTTCTTTAAAAAGCAATAAACAAAAAGCGATTTTAGAGATATTGTTAGAAGTTGGTTTTAATTCAAAATCGTCTTTTAACACTGCTTTTAAAAAGCATTTTGCAGTGACTCCATCCCAATATAGGAAAGAACGCTTAAACGATTAAATTTATCTCTTCTAGCGCAACCCTTTAAATATAAGACGTTCGACTTTTATAGTCGGTCGAAATCAATCTTGAACCTTACTAATATCCCTATTATCAAATCAAAACTGCTTTGATAAAAAACATTAATGCGAATCAAATAATAGGTGTTTTATGTATAAAAAAATTACGTTAGCTTTCATTTTATTTCTTACTTTTTTTGGGCAGGTGCAAGCTAAAAATAGCGATATAATCTCCAATAAAGACATTTCAAACATTATAACAATGCACGCTAATCAACTCTTGCAGGACTCTCGTTTTGTTTCTACATCTATAGGGGTCGTTACGGAAACGGATTCAGTTATTTTACATTTTGGTGAACTCACAAGGCATAAAAAAAACACCCCGACAGATAACACAATTTATGAAATAGGGTCTGTAAGTAAAACCATGACAGGGTTGATTACCGCTTATGCTGTGAAAGGTGGAAAGCTATCTTTGAACGATAACATCAATAAGTATATTAATAATAAACTAGACAAATTAAGTACTGAAAAAAATCCTGTGACCGTTCGACAGCTTTTGACTCATAGTTCAGGATTACCAAGAGGTTATGTAGATTTAGGTTTAAGGGCTGAAACATTATCCAAAACATCGTTTTTAAAGGCATTAAATAATGTAAACCCTTCAGAAAACAAAGGTAAATACCATTACTCAAGCGCGGGAATAGAGCTTTTATCATATATCTTAGAAACTGTTTACCAAATGCCATTTGATAATTTATTACAGCAAGTATTGTCAACAGAAGCTAATATGAAAGATACGAAAGTGAACCTTGCTCAAGAACAGCTTAAGGACGTTGCATATGGTTATAATGAGAAAGGGGAGGTAGCAAAAGCCCATCTTACTCCTGAAATACTATGGGGGGGCAGTGGTTATATAAAAACTAATATGTCAGATATTGTAAAATATATGAAGTTGCAACTAAAAGAAGAAAATAAAGCCATTAAAGAATCACATAGAAGGCTGTTTCATGTAGGTGGTACTGATCATATCGCTTATTCATGGATTGCTGCAGAAGATGAAAACTTAGGATGTTATTACATTCACCATGGTGGATTGGAAGGCACACAAAATTGGATGATTATTTTTCCAGATCGTAATATCGCTGTATCGATTGTGACCAACAATAGTTTTCCTGAGGCAGCTGGGCTGATGAGAAAAACTGGAATGGCTATTATAAAAAATTTGAAATAGTTATTTAATCAACTGGCATTTCTAAAGGTAGTGTTTAGAAATCTGTGTCATTTCAGTATTATTAAGAAAACAGGAGTGACACATGACTCAATCTTTCGACTTCAACAAAGCATTAGCTGAACTGCAAGCTGGTAAAGGTCTTACTGGCGCAG